>NZ_JBFBBN010000025.1:0-86131 GCF_040682715.1 Amycolatopsis sp. NPDC051128
CATCAGCCTCTGCCCCCACCGCATCGGCCCGATCGTCCAAGCAGCACTCGTCCTCACCCACCACGAACACCACGGACGCTACTGAGAAAACCTCATTGGGGCCCTCGTACCCGGGTTGTACTCGGGCGATCCCGCGGTGCCGCCAGGGGCCGCCTGGGCCCGGCTATCGCGAACACGGATCCGGGAAACACGCCCTAGTGCCGCCGGAGGTGGTCGAGCAGCAGGGCGATGACCTCGTCCGGGGCTTCCATCGCCATCCACTGGCTCGCGCCCTCGATGATCTGGAACCGGTACTCGGCGTCGATGTGGTGGACGGTCAGTTCGGCGGCGTTCTGGCCGAGGTACGGGTCCTCGCTGCCCCAGAGGTAGAGCGTCGGCACGGCGATCCGGCCGGCGGGGATCTCGAAAAGGTCGTTCGTGGCGCCGCGGTACCAATTCAGCGTCGCGGTGAGCGCGCCCGGTTCGGAAAGGCGCGCGATCGTGCGTTCGACGAACTCGGCCGGAATCCGGCGGTTGTAGACAGCGCGTAATTGCGCGGCTTCGTCGTGTAAAAGATATTTCTCGGCTTTGCCGCCGCCGCGGCGGAAGAAGCGGATGTAGCCGAGGTCGTGGAGTTGCCCGTCGTCGGTCGCGACCGCGGCCTGCAGGGCCGCCGGGTGCGGCGTGGAGAGCACGGTCAGCGACCGCAGCCGGTCCGGGTGCGCGGTCGCGAGCGCCCAGGCCACCATGCCGCCCCAGTCGCGGGCGACCAGGTGGAACCGCTCGGCGCCCTGGCTGTCGGCGAAGGCCAGCGCGTCGCCGACCAGGGCGTCGAGCGAATAGTGCTCGACGCCGTCCGGGCGTGCTCTCGGGGCGTAGCCGCGCTGGTCGACGGCCACCGCGCGGTAGCCGGCCTCGCCGAGGGCATGGAGCTGCTCGGTCCAGGCTTCGGCGAACTCCGGCCAGCCGTGCAGGAACAGGACGAACTCGCCCGACGCGGGCCCGGCGGCGAGCGCGCTGTGGCGGTGGCCGCCGACGGCGATGGTCAATTCCTCGAGCCTGCCGGGCGAACCCGCGTCCGTCGGCGCGACGGCGATTTCCATGGCGCCAGGCTAGAGCGGAGCCGTCGGGAAAAACCATGGGAAGAAGGGCATTTTTGCCACCCTTTTGCCACGGCGGTGTCCTGGCTCACAGGATTTTCGCTCAAGTGAGCGAAAATATGAAAGAAAGCTGAAGTTTCTTCATGAACCGGGCGGGGCTCACCGGTTCCGGAAAGCCCCGCCCGTGTGTGCTCAGTCGCCCGCCGCCGACGCGTCCCGGACGGAGAACGAGTAGTACGCCGTCTCGGTGAGCCCGCCGTCGGCCCGCCGGCCCTGGACGGTGAAGTAGTAGCTGCCGTAGCTCTCCGGGGTCCAGTCGATCGCCGCCGTCCCGTCCGTCCCGGCCGGGACGGCGCGTTCCGGCTCGTCGGTGCTGTCCGGCCAGCTCTTGTGCACCTGGTAGACGTACTCGGTCATCCCGGGCGCGTTCGGGGTGAAGGTGAAGGTCCCGGGCACCCCCGGCCCGACGGAGGTCTCGTCGGCGGGGTAACCCGCCGACGACACCAGCGGCTTGTCGGTCACGGTGAACGAGTAGTACCCCCATTCGGACGTCCGGCCGTCCGCGGCCCGGGCCCGCACGTAGACGGTGTGGTATCCGGACGTCGTCGGCGTGTACGCCGCGGTCGCCTTGCCGTCGGGACCCGCCGGGACGTCCGTCGTGGTGTAGCTGTCCACCGCGAACTCGAACGCCACCGTGCCCGCCATCCGCGAGCTCAGCTGGAACGTGCCGGGCCGCATCGGCCCGGCCGGCCACCGGACGAAGTCGGCCGACGTGACGACCGGGCTGTCGTACACGGTGAAGAACGTCGAACCCTCGGCCGAGAGCACTCCTGCCGTGTTGCGCGCCTGCGCGGTGAACCAGACGTTCCCGGCCTCGGTGGGTGTCCAGGTGACCTCGGCCGTGCCATCCGGCCGGGCCGGCACGGTCAGCTTGTGCGCGGGGTCGGTGGACGGCCAGTAGACGAACTCTGCGGTGTCCTTCATCGACGACCGGAAGGTGAACGTGCCCGGCTGCCCGGGCGCGTCCGCGCCGCCGGTGCGCGTGACGTACGGTGCCGCGCCGTCGACCAGCAGGCTCAGGTAGCGCACTTCGGACCGGACTCCGGCCGCGTCGGTGCTGCGGACCCGCAGGCTCACCGAGCCGGGCTTCGGCGGCGTCCAGGTGAACGAGCCCGTGCCGTCGGCCCGGGCGGGCACGGTGACCGGGTCGCCGATCGGCGCGTCCTGGTAGTCGGTGAACCAGTAGGTGTACGAAGTGGTGCCGGCCAGCCGGGGCGTCAGCTGGAACGTGGTCGCCGAACCGATCTGGACGCCGCCGTCCACGGTGATGTCCGGCGCGGTGTCGACCTGGAACTTGTACTCGCGGTCGAGCGAAACCGTCCCGTCAGCGCCGGTGTTGCGCACGTACAGCACGTTCTCGCCGCCGTGCGTCGGCGCCAGTGTCACGTGGGCGTTGCCGTCGGCGTCGGCCGCCACGGTCTGCTCCGGCGCGTTCTCCAGGTGGTAGGTGTAGCTCACCGTGTCCGGCAGGCCCGGACTGAGGTCGAACACCCCGGGCACGCCGACGTTGCCGTCGCGGTTGGGGTAGTAGGGCGGGTAGAGCGTCGACCAGACGTACGGCCGGATGTCCTTGACGGTGAAGACGCGGCCCTGGTCCCAGGAGTAGTTGTTCGCGCGGTCGACGCTGCGGACCACGACTTCGAACAGGCCGCTGTCCCGTGGCGTGAAGGTGATCGTCGCGGGTCCGCCGAGCGATTCGGCCGGCACCGACGTCCACTCGATCGGGTCCTGGCTGTCGAGGTCGTAGATCCGGTACTCGTAGCGCGCGACGTCGGTGGACCCGTGTGCCGTGAACGTGAACTGCCCGGGCACGCCGATGCCGCCGCGCGGCTCCCACTGGTTGTCGGTCAGGTAGACGTCGGAGGTGACGTCGGGAACCTCCGGCTTGATGCTGTCCGGGGTGAGGTAGCAGGTCGGGGACCAGTCCGAGGTGTCGACGCCGTCGGTGACCCGCAGCCGCCACGCGTAGGTGTGGTCCGCCGGCAGCCAGGGGTTGTCGAACTGGGCGTACGCGTGCCCGTCCGTCACCGCCCAGTCGAGGTCGCGGCGCACCGACGGGTCGTCGACCGACCACATCTCCCAGTGCGCGGTCAGCTCCTGGCCGGGATCCGGATCGGTGACGTCGGCGTAGTGGCCGGTGATCGGGATGTCGTAGGCCCGGGTGAACACTCCGGGCGCGGTCGTCGCGCACGGCGCGTCGGGGTAGGCCGTACGCAGGTTCGCCGGCACGCTCGGCGGCGTGTTGTAGGAGACCTTCAGGCTGACGTCATCGGCGAACCAGCGGCCGTAGCGGGGGTCCAGCTCGTGCGCCGCGGGCACCCGAAGCTCGAGGGTGAGCGTCTTTTCCCCACCCTGCACGGCTTTCGTGACGGCGGCGGTGAGGTCGAGGTCCGTGAGGTCGGCCGGGCAGCCGGCGGTAAGCGCCCCGGCCGTCGCCAGCCGGGTCTGCTCCTTGGGCGGGTTCGCCCACGACGACTTCCCGGTGAGCGGGGCGGTTGACCAGAGTTCGACCGCGCGGTGCGCGCAGTCGGTGGCGCGCTTCTCCGGGATGGTCAGGGCGGCGGTGACGACGTGCTTGCCGCGCAGCGACGTCAGGTCGAGCGTGTAGTACGAGCGGGACACGTGCGGCCCCTTGGCGTCCACTCGCGCGCCGACCGGCGCGTCACCGGGCGGGTTCACCTTGACGTGCAAGGGATCGGCGGCGTCGGTGAACGCCCACGACGACCGCGACAGCGTCTTCACGGGCAGGGGTGGCGGTTCGGCGGCCGAGGCGACGGACGGCAGCACGGCCGCCGTCCCGGTGAGCAGCAGCGTGGTGGTCAGCAGCGTGACCACCCGTCTTCTTCGTCCGGGCAGCGTCGAGCGCCGCACATGGGTGCGCAACATCGGTGGGTCCCCTCGAAACGCGGGGGCAACCGGTAGCCACCCCCAGGCGTGTTCACCTCAGCACCCGGACAACCGGGTCGTCAAGGGATCACCAGGTCGCAGCGGATCGCGCGTGACACAACCGAAACACGCCGTGTTTCGGCGGTGCCACGCGCGATCGTGCGGCTCAAACCGGCAGGTTCACCAGGTCCGCCAGCCGGGCCCGGTGGCGGCCCGGGGTGCCGAGGGCGAGCTCGTCGGCCTTGGCGCGCTTGAGGTACAGGTGCGCCGGGTGCTCCCACGTCATCCCGATGCCGCCGTGCAGCTGGATGGCCTCCTCCGTCGCGTGGACCGCGATCGGCGCGTTGCGGGCCTGCGCGACCGCCACCGCGATCGGCACGTCGGTGCCCGTCGCCAGGGAGTCGGCCGCGTAGCGCGCGGCCGCCCGGGCGAGCACCAGGTCCGTGTAGAGGTTCGCCAGCCGGTGCTTGAGCGACTGGAACCCGCCGACCGGGCGGCCGAACTGGTACCGGCCCTTCAGGTACCGCACCGTCTCGGTGAGCGCCCACTCGGCGACCCCGGTCTGCTCCGAAGCCAGGATGCCGGCCCCGAACAGCAGCGCCTCCTCCAGCGCGGAAGCCGCCTGCGCGCCGGACGCCACCAAAGTCGCGGGCGCGTTCGCCAGCACCACGTCGGACACGCGCCGCGTCAGGTCGAACGAGACCAGTTCGGTCACCGTCGCGGCCGCGGCCTCGACGACGTACAGCGCTGGCCCGTCCGGGCCGGCCGCGGGGACGACGAGCAGGTCCGCCACCGACGCGTCGGCGACCGTGCCCACCCGGCCGCTCAAGGTCCCGGAAGCCGATGCCGTCACCGACGACGGGAAGCCCGCGCCCGGCGCCGTCGACAGCGGCACGGCCAGCGCGCCGATCGCCGAACCCGCGGCGAGCCGGCCGACGAAGTCGCGGTCCGGCGTGTGCAGCAGCGCCGTCGTCGCCAGGACGACGCTGCCCAGGAACGGCACCGGCGCCACGCTGCGGCCCAGCTCCTCGGCCACCACGGCGACCTCGCGGGCCGACGCGCCGTGCCCGCCCAGCTCCTCCGGCACCGCCAGTCCGGCCACCCCGACCTCGTCGGCCAGCGTGCGCCACAGCTTCAGGTCGTAGCCCTCGGGGGTCTCGATGCGCGCCAGCAACGAGGCAGCGTCGGCCTTCGCGGTGAGCAGGTTCCGGACCGAAGCCCGCAGGTCGGTTTCAATGTCGGAATACAACAGATCGGGCGGTGTTTGACTCATCGGGGGAGGTCCTTCCAGGCGACGTCCTTGTCGACGCGGGGTTCCGAGGGCAGCCCCAGCACGCGCTCGGCGATGATGTTGCGCAGGACCTCCGAGGTGCCACCCTCGATGGAGTTCCCCTTGGCGCGCAGGTAGCGGTAGCCGGCTTCGCGGCCGGTGAAGTCGACGATCGCCGGGCGCCGGAACGACCAGTCGTCGTACGCCAGGCCCTCATCGCCGAGCAGCTCGACCTCCAGCCCGGTCAGCGCCTGGTTCAGCTCCGAGAAGGCGACCTTCATCGCCGAGCCCTCCGGGCCGGGCGCGCCGGCCGTCAGCTGCTGGCGCAGCCGGGTGCCGGCCAGCCGCAGGGTCTCCGCCTCGACCCAGTGCCGCACCAGCCGGTCGCGCAGCTCCGGCGTGCGCAGCTCGGGCCGCTCGCGCCAGGTCTTCGCGACGATGCCGATCAGCCCGCCCTCGCGCGGCTGGACGTACCCGCCGATCGCGACGCGCTCGTTCATCAGCGTGGTCTGCGCGACCTTCCAGCCCTCGCCGACCGCGCCGAGCCGGTGGGCGTCCGGGATCCGGACGTCGGTGAGGAACACCTCGTTGAACTCGGCCTCGCCGGTGATCTGGCGCAGCGGCCGGACCTCGACGCCGGGCGCGGTCATGTCGCACAGGAAGTACGTCATGCCCTGGTGCTTCGGCACGTCCGGGTCGGTGCGGGTGACCAGGATCGCCCACTGCGACTCGTGCGCCCCGGACGTCCACACCTTCTGGCCGGTGACGATCCAGTCGTCGCCGTCGCGGACGGCGCGGGTGCCCAGCGCGGCGAGGTCGGAGCCGGCGCCCGGTTCGCTGAACAGCTGGCACCAGACCTCCTCGCCGGTCCACAGTGGACGCAGGAAGCGCTCGCGCTGCTCCGGCGTGCCGAAGGCGAGGATGGTCGGCGCGGCCATGCCGAGGCCGATGCCGATCCGGCGCGGGTTGTTGTCCGGCGCGCCCGCGTCGGTGAACACGGCGTCCACAACGGACTGCAGCGCGCGCGGCGCGTTCTGCCCGCCGAGGCCGGCGGGGAAGTGGACCCAGGCGAGCCCGGCGTCGAACCGGGCCCGCAGGAAGTCCATCCGCTCAGTCGTCTTCGGGTCGTGCGTGGCCAGGAATTCGGTCGCCTGGCGGGTCAGGTCTTCGGCGGTGACAGTCACTTCGCGCCCTCCGAGAGGTACTTCTTCAGTTCGCGGCGGGCCAGCGACCGCTTGTGCACCTCGTCCGGCCCGTCGGCCAAGCGCAGCGTGCGGTTCCCCGCCCACATCGCGGCCAGCGGGAAGTCCTGGCTGACGCCGCCCGCGCCGTGCACCTGCACGGCCTTGTCGAGGATCCACTCCACGGTGCTGGGGGTGGAGATCTTGATCGCCTGGATCTCGGTGTGCGCGCCCTGGTTGCCGACGGTGTCCATCAGCCAGGCGGTCTTGAGCACGAGCAGCCGCTGCTGCTCGATCTTCACGCGCGACTCGGCGATCCAGTCCTGCACCACGCCCTGCTGGGCGATCGGCTTGCCGAACGCCTCGCGCGAGATCGCACGGCGGCACATCAGCTCCAGCGCGCGTTCGGCCATTCCGATGGCGCGCATGCAGTGGTGGATCCGGCCCGGCCCGAGCCGGGCCTGGGCGATGGCGAACCCGTCGCCTTCACCGGCGACGAGGTTCTCGACCGGCACCCGGACGTCCTCGAACAGCACCTCGGCGTGGCCGCCGTGGTCGCTGTCGTCGTAGCCGAAGACGTGCATGCCGCGCTTGACCGTGAGGCCCGGCGTGTCGCGGGGGACCAGGATCATGCTCTGCTGCTTGTGCGGCGCGGCGTCCGGATCGGTCTTGCCCATCACGATGAAGATCTTGCAGGCCGGGTTCATCGCCCCGGAGATGTACCACTTGCGGCCGTTGATCACGTACTCGTCGCCGTCGCGGCGGATGGCGGTCTCGATGTTGCGGGCGTCGGAGGAGGCGACGTCCGGCTCGGTCATCGCGAACGCGGAGCGGATCTCGCCGTTCAGCAGCGGGTCCAGCCACTGCTTCTGCTGCGCCTCGGTGCCGAACATGGCCAGCACTTCCATGTTCCCGGTGTCCGGGGCGGCGCAGTTGAGCGCGGTCGGGGCGAGCCGGATGCTGCGGCCGGTGATCTCGGCCAGCGGCGCGTACTGCAGGTTCGTCAGGCCCGCGCCGTGCTCGCCGGGGAGGAAGAAGTTCCACAGGCCGCGCTTGCGCGCTTCGGCCTTGAGCTCCTCGACGACGGGCGGGATCGCCCACGGGTCGTCGCGTTCGGCGAGCTGCTGCTCGAACACCGGCTCGGCGGGATAGATGTGCGAGTCCATGAACTCGAGGAGCTTCCCGCGCAGCTCCTCGGTCTTCTCGTCGAACGCGAAGTCCATTACTTCTCCTCTTTGAGAATCTCGTTGCCGTGCGAGATGAGCGGCGCGACCCCGGCGCCGACGCCTTCGAAGCCCGCCCCGACCGTCTGGCCCTTGGTGTAGCGGTAGTAGATGCCTTCCAGGATCACGGCCAGCTTGAAGAACGCGAAGCTGACGTACCAGCCGAGCTGGGAGACGTCCCGCCCCGAGCGCTCGGCGTAGCGGGCGACGACCTCGTCGGTGCCCGGGTAGCCGGGGGCCGAGCTGGCGTTCGACACGAACGGCAGCGACACCTTGTCGCGCTCGGCGTAGGCCACCAGCAGCGCGAGGTCGGTCAGCGGGTCGCCCAGGGTCGACATCTCCCAGTCGAGCACGGCCGAAATCTCGTCGTTCCCGTCGACCAGCACGTTGTCCAGGCGGTAGTCGCCGTGGATGATCGACGGTTCGCCGGAGACCGGCACCGCCGCGGCGAGCCGGTCGTGCAGGTCCTCGATGCCGGGCAGGTCCCGGCTGCGGGACGCGTCGAGCTGCTTCTTCCACCGCCGCAGCTGCCGCTCCAGGAAGCCCTCCGGCCGGCCGAAGTCACCCAGCCCAAGGGCTTCCTGGTCCACCGCGTGCAGGTCGACGAGGGTGTCGACCAGTGCGTCGGCGATGGCCCGGGTGCGCTCCGGCCCGAGGTTCGCGAGTTCGGCCGCGGTCCGGTAGGGCGTGCCGTCGACGAAGCTCATGACGTAGAACCGCGCCCCGACGACGTCGGCGTCCTCGCACAGCAGCAGGGCTTCGGGCACCGGGACAGCGGTGTCGCGCAGGCCCGAGATCACCCGGAACTCGCGGCCCATGTCGTGCGCGGTGGGCAGCACGTGACCCAGCGGCGGGCGGCGCACCACCCAGCGTGACCGGCCGTCGCCCACCACGTAGGTGAGGTTCGACCGGCCGCCTTCCACGACGTCCGCGGTCAGCTCCCCGGCGACCAGGCCGGGGAGCCGCGCGTCGAGGTAGGCGCGCAGGCGGCCCAGGTCGAGACCCGGCGGGTCGGTCTTGCTCATTCGGCCTCCTCAAGCAGGGCGCGAGGATAGCATACCGACTAGTCGGTATGGCGCAAAACAGACTTGGTGAAGCCGCACTTTCCCTATGAAAGATACGTCCAGGGGGCCTTCGGACGTCACTTTCATAGGGAAAGATGCGTTCGGGAGGGTGTCACGCCAGGAACCGCGTCACCCATTCGGCGACGCAGGCGGGCTTCGCCTCGCCGTCGATCTCGACGGTCCACCGCGAAACGGCCTGCTTGCCGCCCGGGATGTCGGTGATCTCGACCAGCTCGGCCCCGGCGCGCACCTTCGAGCCGACCTTCACCGGCTGCGGGAAGCGCACCTTGTTGAGGCCGTAGTTGATGCCCATCTTGATGCCGTTGACCCGGTAGATCTTCGGCCCGAACGCCGACAGCAGCGACAGCGTCAGGAAGCCGTGGGCGATGGTGCCGCCGAACGGCCCCGCGGCTGCCCGCGGCTCGTCCACGTGGATCCACTGGTGGTCGTCGGTGGCGTCGGCGAACTGGTTCACCCGCTCCTGAGTGATCGTGTGCCACTCGCTGTACCCGAGGTGCTCGCCGACCGCGGCGGCGAACTCGTCGAGGTTCTGGAACTCGCGCATCGGCCTCAGTCCTTCGGTCCGCCGGCTACGTAGATGACCTGGCCCGAGATGAACCCGGCGCCCTCGCTGACCAGGAACGACGTCAGGTTGGCGATGTCGTCCGGCGTGCCGACGCGCTGCACCGGGATCTGCGCCGCGGCCGCCGCCTTGAAGTCCTCGAAGCTCATGCCGATCCGCTCGGCCGTCGCGGCCGTCATGTCGGTGGCGATGAAGCCCGGCGCGATCGCGTTGGCGGTGACGTTGAACTTGCCCAGCTCGATGGCGAGGGTCTTGGTGAAGCCCTGCATGCCGGCCTTCGCCGCGGAGTAGTTGACCTGGCCGCGGTTGCCGAGCGCCGAGGTGCTGGACAGGTTGACGATCCGGCCCCACTTCTGCTCGGTCATGTGCTTCTGCACCGCGCGGGTCATCAGGAACGAGCCCTTGAGGTGCACGCCGAGTACGGAGTCCCAGTCCTGCTCGGTCATCTTGAAGAGGAGGTTGTCGCGGGTGATGCCGGCGTTGTTGACCAGCACGACCGGCGGGCCGAGCTCGTCGGCGACCCGGGTGACGGCGGCCTCGACCTGCTCGGCGTCACTGACGTCCAGCGTGACGCCGACGGCCTTGCCGCCCTGGGCGATGATCGCCTCGGCACCCTGCTTGACGCCGGCCTCGTCCAGGTCCAGCAGGCCGACGGCGAACCCGTCGGCGGCCAGCCGCGCCGCGACGGCGGCGCCGATGCCGCGGCCGGCACCGGTGACCACGGCGACACGGGAAGGGGAATCGGTCACGGGGGACCTCCTCGTCGTTGAGAAAGCGGGCTCGTGCCCGCGAGCCTACTAAGCGGTTGGTCACTGACGATACGCGAGAGGTCCCCGAAGTGGTGACACCATGCGCAGGATCATAGCCACTGTCGGGGTCGAGAAGCCGGTAGTCCGCTTGGGGGAACCGCTTCGGGTAGACGTGACTCGCGTGATTGGGCCCGTAACTCGCGTGATTGAGGCCGTAACTCGCGAGTTACGGCTCCAGTCACGCGGGTTACGGCTCTGATCACGTCGGTTACGGCCCCGGTCACGCGGGTTACGGGTTTGGGACCAGCCGGCTGGGCCCTTGAACTTGGCCGGCGTCAGCCCGGGATATTTGAGCGCTGGAGTACCTCGTCTCTGTCGCCGACGCCTTGGCCGTGCCCGCGGACTTGCGCCGAGCAGTCAGGCCGATCGGTGGCGTCGAGGTGACCTGCCTGCACCATCGTCGGCGCTCGAGTGTCATGTCTACGGGTCAGCTCGTCGCGGTCGATGTCGGCGGCGCCGAGGTGCTGGCGGGCGGCGTCGGTGAGGTGCTGGCTGATCGCAGCGGCCAGGCTTCCGCAGTATCTGATTCGAATATCGATACCTGTCACTTGGAAGCCGCAACTGAATCTCTTCCGCACGTTCTCTCGTATGCCTGCTGTTTGGTCGTCGAGAGAGTTGGAAGCTGGGTTCCAGCAGTGGTGGGACGAGTGAATATGCGATCCTGTAGCGCGGATCTGCTAATCTTGCTGCCAGGAGTAACCAGCTTCTAACGCCTGACTGAAGGAACTCTTGAAGGTGTGTAAAAAGGAATACGGTAACGCTAAGGTGAAATTAGGCGGCCGCTTCCACCGGCTCTTTGCTGCCACGTTGGTGTCGGCTACCGGCACCGGCATGCATGCGGCCGCGTTACCCCTGCTGGTCCTCCAAATCACCAGTAGTCCGGTGGCGTTGAGTCTTGTTGTCGTGGCTGTCGAGATTCCCTGGGTGCTGGTTTCGCTGCACGCCGGTGTCGTGGTCGATCGGCTGGATCGCAGGCGGGTGATGGTGTGGGCGGACGTCGCCCGTTTCGCGGTCCTGGTCGCTCTCGTGGTACTGATCCTGACTGCGCGAGTAAACCTGACCTGGCTGGTGCTTGCGGCCTTCCTGTTGGGTGTTGGCCAGGTCTTCTTCGATCTGGCGGCTCAGTCGGCTGTTCCTGATTTCGTGTCACGGGATCAACGGCGCCTCTCGATCGCGAACGGGCGGATCGCCGCGGCGGAAATCAACGGCGAGGACTTCGTCGGGCCACCGCTGGGCTCCACGTTGTTCGGTTTGTGGAATGTCCTGCCATTCGCAGGTAACGCACTCTCCTTCGCGGCCAGTGGTGTGTTGATCCGGTCGATCCGTGCGGGCGCCACGACTGAGGTGACGTCCGACGATCCACGCAAAAGCGCGCGGAAGGAAATCGTCGAGGGTATCCGGTGGCTGCTCGGAAACCGCACCCTTCGGGCACTGGCCGCGATCACCTGCCTTAGCAACATTGTCGCCTCGGCTCAGTTTGCGATGCTGGCCCTGCTCGCCAAGCAAGTTCTCGGACTTCCGGACTTCGGTTTCGGCTTGTTGTTGACTGCCACCGCGGTGGGGGCAACGGCTGGGGGGCTGGCGTCCTCGGTCGTCAGCAAGCGATTCGGCCCCGGCACGGTATTGCTTGCGGGGAAGGCGGGCGTAGGTGTGGCCGTTCTGGTGCTGGGACTCGTCGCCAATACATGGGTTGCGGCTCTCATGATGATGGCGACCGGTGCGCTGACGACTGCGCAGAATGTCGTAGTCAGCACGCTCCGCCAGCAGATCGTGCCCCGTCGCCTCTTGGGAAGGGTGCTCTCGTCGAGCAGGATGGTAGTAATGATCGGAGGCCCGGTTGGTGCCGCACTCAGCGGCGTCCTTGCCAATGCGTTTGGGGTCCAGATCCCGTATGTGGCGGGCGGAGTTTTCCTCTTCTTGGTGACGCTGATCGCCTATCCCAGACTGAATAGCCGCGCGCTGGCAAGCGCCATGGAAGAATCAGCCGTGCGGACGTGACCATCAGAAACTTCACGCAGCGCGGTATTGACTTTCGGTTAGCGATTTCTGCAGCGTAGCCGGGCCGGGTGTTGCCCGCATCCTGTGACCATCGTGTCGCTCGGTTGACGCTGATGCCGAGAAGTCCGCTGACGGCGGCGGCAGACATTTCGGCCGCCAGTTCGAACAACGCGCTGTTGCGGCTTGCGGGCAGGATCGGCTGCCCGGGCACGACCCCTTCGGCACCACGTCATCGCGAGGCCGGATGTCCGCCTCCGCACGTCAGGTCGCTGGTTGAGTCGGGCAGCGCGCATGGACCCACACGCAGATCCGGGGAGGCGGGCTAATACCGCTGCGCGTACCAGGTCGGCGGCTCGCCGAACATGCTCTTGAAGTCGCGGATGAAGTGGCCCTGGTCGGCGTAGCCGAGGTCCGCCGCCAGCGCGGCCCAGTCGATCACCCCGCCGGCGGCCATGCGTGCGGTCACCTCGTGCAGGCGGTAGCGGCGGATCACCCACTTGGGCCCGATGCCGACGTACTCCGCGAACAGCCGTTGCAGCGCCCGCATGCTCAGCCCCAGCTCGGCGGCGAGGCGTTCAACCCTGGTCACGGCCTTGTCCTTGGCGACCAGGTCGACCGCGGCCACCGCCTGGCGCACCCGGGGATCGTCGTCCGGCAGGTGGTTCAGCAGGAACGCATCCACGGTCGGCACGTCGAGCGTCGTGGGCAGGTCCGGGCCGAACACCTCGGCCGCGGGGACGACGCGGTCGGTGATCGTCGAGACGGAGGCACCGAGGAACGGGCGGAAGCAGCCCGGCCGGAACGCGACGCCGAAGACGTGATCGCGGCCCTCGAGGACCCTGAGCTGGTAGCCGCTGCACACGCCGTTGACGTTCGCGCGGCCGCCGCCGAACGACAGGTGCACGTTCGGGTACGGCACGATCTTCTGCCGGTAGGGCTCGGCGTAGTCCCAGCGAGCCTCCCAGTACCGCGCTACCCATGGCGCAAGCGCCGGCGACGGGTCGTGGAACGCGTGGCGCTGATAGCTGGTCCACGCACTCCGCAGCTCACGAACGTCCCGCCCCACACCGCAGAGTGTACGTCGCCTTTGTTCAAGGATTCCTCTGCCGCGCAAGCGGTCAACGGAACGGCCGTGAATGGCCCGGCCTGACGGCGATGTCGTCACCCGGCCTCTGCCTCGGCGCGTACGGACAGAAGGGGCCGGACACGACGTCACCCGGCTGGCGTAGGCAGCTCGCGGCGGTTCAGCTTCCCGTTGGGCAGCAACGGCATCCGGTCGAGGACGAGCACCCGATACGGGATCAGGTGCGCCGGCAACCGCGCGGCGAGCGCGGACCGCAGGTGTCCGGCGTCGGCGGGGCCCACGACGTAGCCGATCACCCGCCCGTCGCGCAGCGCGGCGGCGGCGCGGACGACCCCCGGCTCCCGCAGCAGCGCGTCCTCGATCGCGCCGAGCTCCACCCGCTGACCCCGCTGCTCGACCTGCTCGGTGCCGCGGCCGAGGTAGTCGTGGTTGCCGTCGGCGCGGGCCCGCACGACGTCGCCGGTGCGGTACATCCGCGCACCCGGCACGAACGGGTCGGCGACGAACAGCGACGCGGTCAACGCGGGCCGCTCGCGGTACCCACGGGCCACGCCCGCGCCGCCGATGTAGAGCTCGCCGATCCCGCCCGGCTCGACCGGCCGGAGCCGGCCGTCGAGAACGTAGGCGTGGACACGGGGTATCGGCGTGCCGAGCGGCACGATCGCGGTGTCGCCGAGCACGTCGACGTCCGGGCGCAGCAGGAGGGAGTCCACGGTGGTTTCGGTGAGGCCGTAGGCGTTGAGCACCACCGAGCCCGGTCGCAGCCGCCCGGCGAGCTCGCGGAAGTCGGCTGCCGGCCATCCTTCCGAGCCGACCGACATCAGCCGCATGACGGGCAGTTCCCCCGCACGGCCGAGGGCCTTCGCCTGGGCGGGGACCAGTTCGGTCGCGTCGGCGCCGTAGCGGCGGAACTCGGCGAGCAGCTCGACCGGATCGGCCACCGCCTCGCGGGTCGCGATGACCATCGTCCCGCCGGCGAACACCGAGCGCAGCAGGTCGGCGAAGAAGAGATCCACGCCGATCCCGATGACGGAGACGAAGGTCAGCGGCTTCTCGCGCAGCCCGAACAGCTCGTCCCACGCCGCGAAGACGTGCTCGAGGTGGCGGTGCTCGACGCCCACCGGCTTGGGCTTGCCCGACGTGCCCGAGGTGTACATGACGTAGGCGAGGTTCTCGGGCCGGAGCTCGACGTCCGGGGCGTGGTCGGGCTGCCCGGCCACGGCGTCGCCGAGCCGCACGTCGTCCGCGACCTCCGTGGTGTTGGTGAGCACGAGCGAGACACCCGCGTCCGCCCCCATCCAGGCCACGAGGTCGGACGGGTACACCGGATCGAGCGGCAGGCAGGCCGCACCGGATTTGAGGACGCCGAGCGCGCCGACCGCCATCTCGAACCCGCGGTCCATCCGCAGCCCCACCAGGTCCTCGGGCCGCAGGCCCCGCCCGACGACGTACTGGGCGACCCGGTTGGCCTCGCGGTCGAGCTGCGCGAAGGACATGCGCTCGCCCGCGTGGACGAGAGCGGTGGCGTCGGGCGTCTCGGCGACCCTGGCCGCGAAGAGATCGAGCAAACGTTCCATGAGTGCCCCCAGACAGTCGTATTCTCATCGTGCGCGAACGGGCGCGCTCTTGCAGCGTGGATGGTGGGAGGAGAAAGAGTGCACATCGCCGTGGCCGGAGCGGACGAACTGGTCGGCCCGCACGTCGTCGAGGCGGCTCGCGGGCGCGGCCACACGGTGGTCGCGCTGGCCCCCTCGACCGGCGTCGACCTCCTGGACGAAGCCGGGCTGAGCGCCGCGCTGGAAGGCGTCGACGTCGTGGTCGACGTCAGCAATTCCGCGTCCCTGGACGAGGAGCCTGCCCGGCGGTTCTTCACCGGTGCCGCGGCCAACCTGCAGCGCGTCGGCGCCGAGCGGGGGGTGCGGCACATCGTGACCCTGTCGGTCGTGGGGATCGACGACACCGGTTTCGGCTACTTCCGCGCGAAGGTGGACCACGAGCGCGCGGCGGGTTCGGGCCCGGTCCCCGCCACGATCGTGCGCGCGACCCATTTCCACGAGTTCCCCGGGCAGCTGGTGGGCCGGACCCGCGACGGCGACCACGCCACGGTGTTCGACCTGCGCGTGCAGACCGTGGCCGCGACGGCCGTGGCCGCGGCGCTCGTCGAGGTCGCCGAGGGCCCCGCGCAGGGCCGCACACCGGATATCGCCGGCCCTGAGCCTGCCGAGGTGCTCGACTTGGCCCGTGCGTTCGTCGACTACTTCGACCTGCGGCTGGAGCTGCGAACCGACGACCACACGGTGACCGGCATCGCCGAGAACGGCCTCCTCCCCCGGCCGGGCGCGACCATCCTCGGGCCGACCTATGCCGAGTGGCTCCACAGTGCCGAGGCCGCCGCGCTGGTTTCCGACGGCTGACCCGCAACCACACATGGTTGCCGCGAAACTCGGCAGTCGGCCGTCGAGATACCGACATTCGGCGGTAGTCAGGAGTCCCACGCGCTTCTTCAGGAACGGCTTGCCGACGCGGTACGAGCGAGCAGGGCGGACGTCTGCCCCGTAGGTTCAAGCTGTCGCAGTTGCGCGTCGGTGTCGCACTGCTCCACGCGCCGCCGACGCGGTCACCGCGCCGGCCGCGTCCGCACCGCCGCCAGCACCGGGCGTTCGCCGGCGGCGGCCCGGATCTCCTCCGCCGTGTGCCGGCATTCGCGGGCCGCGGCGGGGCCGGTCAGGCTCGCTCGCGCCTGTCCGAGCACCACGAAGGCGTACGCCTCGCCCAGCCGGTGCCCGGTGGCCCGGAACCCGGCGATCGCCCGAACGGCCAGGCTTTCCGCGGCCCCAGGAGAACCCGCGTTGAGACGCACCAGAGCCAGGCTGGTCAGGGCCTGCTCGGCCAGCAGCCGGAAGCCGCCCTCCTCGGCGTGCGTGGCCGCGTCGTCCGGATCCACAGTGGACAGACCGATCAGGGTGGCGATCCGGCCGCGCAGGTAGCTGATCTTCTCCGAGCTGCCAGGCGACCGGCACCCTCCACCGGCAAGTCCCCCCGGCCGGTGAGCTCCGGACCCCCGCCCCTCGCACCGACCGCCTGGCGGAACCGATCTTGCCGGGCGCCGGTTGAAGCCGGGCAAAACCGGCTCAGGCGGCCAGGTGCGCGGCGGCGGCCCGGCTGGGGAGATCCCGGGCGCCGGCCACGATCCTGGTCCTGGCAGACCCAGGCACGGCCGGGCCTGTTCCGGTGCTCCCGGCGGCCGCAGGATCGTAGCCATGACGAACAGCATGAAGGCGGTCACCATCCCCGAGTTCGGCCCGGCCGAGGTCCTGCGGCTCGACGCCGTGGCGGTTCCGGAGCCCGGGCCGGGCGAAGTCTCGATCGACGTCGCCTACGCCGGCGCCAACTTCGCCGAGGTCCTCTACCGGCAGGGTGTCGTGGACATCCCGCTGCCCTTCGTGCCCGGCATCGAGGTTTCCGGCCGGATCCGCGCGTTGGGCGAAGGCGTCGAGGGCCTGACGGTGGGGGAGCCGGTCGCCGCGTTGACGATCGTGGCGAGCGGCGGCTACGCCGAGATCGTCACCACCTCCGCCGACCTGGTCGCCCCGCTGTCCGGGACCGCGCTGGAGGTGGCGGCCGCGGTGCCGTCCAACAGCACCACCGCTTTCCTCGTCCTCGAGCGCGTGGCCGGGCTGAAGCGCGGCGAACGCGTCCTGGTGCACGCCGCGGCCGGCGGGGTCGGCAGCCAGCTGGGGCAGGTCGCCCGCCTGCTCGGCGCGGGCCGGGTCGTCGGCACCGTCGGGAGCGAAGCGAAGATCGCCACCGCGAAGGCGTTCGGTTACGACGAGGTCGTCCTGCGCGACGAGGTGGCGGGCACCGGCGAGTTCGACGTCGTGGTGGACATGGTCGGCGGGCCGTCGCGCCGCGCGAGCCTGGACCGGCTGGCGCCGATGGGGCGGCTGGTGGTCATGGGCAACGCCTCGGGCGCCGTGGACGTCGGCATCTCGGCCAACGAGCTGTGGTTGACCAACAAGACCGTGTCGGGGTTCAACCTCGCCGCGTTCTCCGCCGTGGCACCGGAAACCGTGGGCCGGGCGTTGCGCCGCGCCGTCACGGCCGTCGCGGACGGCACCCTGCGTGTCGACGTCGAGTCGTTGCCGCTGACGGACGCGGTGACCGCGCACCGCCGCATCGAAGCCGGTTCGACGACCGGCAAGCTCGTGCTCCGCGTGCGGTGAACCACGTCAGGTGCCCATCTGAGTACGTGCCGACGGACGTCACCCGAGGTCGCTGTCCCAGGTCAGCATTCCTTCTTCGTTAGCAGCGGCTGCACCGAGGCGTCCGGCGACGTCGGTGAGCAGGTGGGTCACGCTGTACCACTCGGCCGCGTATGCGCCTTCGCTGGCGTACCAGTCCATGAGGCAGCCGTACCGTTCACCAGGCCGGGTGTCGACGCACAGCATTCCGCCGTCGATGGAGCGACAGACGGGGATCAGCGCCGCGCAGTACGGGAAGACGGTTTCGCCGGCCGGTTTGTGGTGGCGGTTGTCGTCGGAGCAGCAGTCGAGATCGCGATATTCCCGCTGCTGGAGGTATTCGTCCCGGGCCCGTCGCACGGCAAGGGGCACGAAGTGGTGAGGGATCAGCGCCCCGGCCCGGTAGTCGCGCTCGTCGTCGATGCCGTCCATGACCGCCCACCACGCGAGAAGGTCGGTGGGCGGCTCGGCGGGGAGCACGTTCAGCACCCGCCGCACCTCCGTGGCCGGCGCCGGAGGCCTGATCACCCGTGCGGTCGCGGGCGCGCGGTCCTGGAGCAGAGTGACGATCTGCTGCCACGTCCGTGTGACCAGCGCAGTCATCCCGGATCCCCCTTTCCTGGTCCGTGAGCTCGTACCGGGAACAGCCTATCCATCGCCCGGACGAATTCGCTGAATCGATACGAACAATGCCGATCCGTCCGGCGGCAAGAAAGTTACATCCGCGCGGAGCGGGAACCGGTGGGCGGCAGATGTCCGCAACACCCCTGTCACCTGCGGTGATGGCCGGCGCGCGGGCCGGTGGACACGAAGTCCCGGAAGGTGCGGCCGGTGCTGGAGTTCGGCGGTTGTTCGCCGACAGTGTCCCTGTTAGCGTTAACGCCCAGCCTGCTCGCCATCGACGAAGATGGGGTTCTCATGTGCGCTGTTTCGCGTGCCTCCCCGGGTGGAACGGCGCGTTTCCCGTTCGCTGGTTGATCGATTCGTCCACGGCGCTTTCAGCGTTCCCGACCTCCGCGGGAATCCGGCGCACCGGCAAATCCTGGGCCGTCACGGCCGTTCGATCCGCCCTCCGTCGAAAGTGAGGACATCCATGGCCGTGAGCCAGTTCAAGAGCGGGAGAACCGTGATCGCGGTGATCACCGCGGTCGTCTTGGCCGTAGCCGGCAGCGTCGTCGCCGCGGCGCCGGCCCAGGCCGCCACCTCGATCACGATCAACGGAGGTTCGGGCGGACGCACGTTCGACGGCGTCGGCGCGGTCAGCGGTGGCGGCGGCAACAGCCGCCTGCTGATCGACTACCCCGAACCGCAGCGCGGCCAGATCCTCGACTACCTGTTCAAGCCCGGGTACGGCGCCGCCCTGCAGATCCTCAAGGTGGAAATGGGCGGGGACACCAACTCCACCAGCGGCGCGGAGCCCAGCCATGCCCACTTCCGCGGGGATCTCGACTGCAACCGCGGGTACGAGTGGTGGATCATGGAACAGGCCAAGGCGCGCAACCCCGGCATCAAGCTCGTGGGCCTGCCCTGGGGAGCGCCGGGCTGGATCGGCAACGGCACCTTCTTCTCCAACGACCTGACCGGCTACTACCTGTCGTGGCTGGGGTGCGCCAAGCAGCACGGGCTGACCATCGACTACCTCACGAGCGTCCAGAACGAGAAGCAGTGGAGCGCCGACTGGACCGTCACCCTCCGCAACGCGCTCAACGCCAACGGGTACAGCGCCGTCAAGGTCATCTCCGGTGACTCCTGGCCGGGTGACTGGGGACCCGCCAGCGCGATCTCGACCAACACGGCCTACCGCAACGCGACCGACGTGCTGAGCGCCCACTACACGTGCGGCTACCTCAGCGCGCAGACGTCCTGCGGCGTCCCGGCCAACGTCGCCAACTCCGGCAAGACGCTCTGGTCCAGCGAAAACGGCTCCCAGGACTACAACGACGGCGCCAAGCCGCTGGCCCGCGGCATCAACCGGGTCTACCTCGACGGCAAGATGACCGCCTACCTCAACTGGGACCTGATCGCCGCCGTCACCCCGAACATCCCCTGGCCGACCGTGGGGCTGATCCTCGCCAACCAGCCGTGGTCGGGCTACTACTCGGTCGGCAAGGACGCGTGGGCCCTGGCGCACACGACGCAGTTCACCGCGCCGGGCTGGAAGTACCTCGACTCGTCGAGCGGCTACCTCGGCGGCAACCGCAACAACGGCAGCTACGTTTCGCTGAAGTCGCCGAACAACACCGACTACAGCACGGTCATCGAGACGATGGACGCCACGTCGGCCCAGACGCTGAACCTGAACGTCACCGGCGGGCTGTCCACCGGCCCGGTGCACGTGTGGGCGACCAACCTCAACTCGAACAATCCCGCGGACCACTTCGTGCGCGGCGCCGACATCACGCCGTCCGGTGGCGCCTTCTCCCTGACCGCCCAGCCCGGCTACCTCTACACCATCACGACCACCACCGGGCAGGGCAAGGGCACCGCGACCAGCCCACCGCAGGGCTCGCTGAACCTGCCCTACAGCGACAACTTCGACGGGTACGCGGCGGGCAAGGAAGCCAAGTACCTGATGGACATGGAGGGTGCCTTCGAGACGGGCGCCTGCGGCGCCGGCCGCGCGGGGACGTGCGTGCGCCAGGCCGCGACGCAGAAGACGATTCCCTGGAAGAAGTTCGTCGATCCGTACGCGTTGCTGGGCAATGTGGCCTGGAGCAACTACACGCTCAGCGTGGACGTGCTGCTGGAGAAGGCCGGGTACGTCGAGCTGCTCGGCCGGGCCGGTTCGCAGGACACGGGCAACCAGGGCGCGCTCAACGCCTACTACCTGCGGGTCGGCGACAACGGGGCCTGGTCGATCCGGCGCAACAACACCAGCCAGCAGAACACCACGCTGCGGACCGGGACGACGACCGCGCTCGGCACCGGCAGCTGGCACAAGCTGTCCCTGGGCTTCTCCGGCAGCACCATCACCGCCTCCGTCGACGGCGCCGTGATCGGCTCGGTCACCGACGGCACCTTCCCGGCCGGCCAGGTCGGCATCGGCACGAGTGTGGGGGAGACCGCGCAGTTCGACAACCTCGACGTCGCCGGCTCGGGCGGCGGGTCGACCTCCGTGCTGCGCAACAACGCTGCCAGCCGCTGCCTCGACGTGCCGGGCGTGTCGCAGACCAATGGCACCCAGGTGACGCTGTGGGACTGCAACGGCGGCACCAACCAGCAGTGGACCCTCACCTCCGGGAAGCAGCTGCAGGTGTACGGCAGCAAGTGCCTCGACGCCGAGGGCTCCGGCACCACCGCGGGCACCCGGGCGATCATCTGGGACTGCGCGGGCGGCGCCAACCAGCAGTGGAACGCCAACGCCGACGGGACGATCACCGGTGTCCAGTCGGGGCTGTGCCTCGCCCCGAACGGGGGCGGCACGGCGAACAGCACACCGGTCACCCTGCAGGCCTGCACGGGCGGCAACGCCCAGAAGTGGACCCGGAGCTAGCAGCCGCATTCCCTCCGGACAAAGGAGTTCGCCGATGACCGCACGAGCACGGTGGAAGAGATTGTGGCCGGCCGTGGCACTGGCCGCGGGCGCGGTGGCCGGCACGGCCACGACGTCGCAGGCGGCCACCCAAGGGCCGTGCGACCTCTACGCGGCGGGCGGCACGCCGTGCGTCGCCGCGCATTCGACCACCCGGGCGCTGTACGGCGCGTACAACGGCTCGCTCTACCAGGTGCGGCGAGCCTCGGACAACACGACGCGGAACATCGGGCTCCTGACCGCGGGCGGTGTCGCGGACGCCGCGGCCCAGGATGCGTTCTGTGCCGGCACGACCTGCCTGATCACCGTCATCTACGACCAGTCCGGCCGCAACAACCACCTCACGCAGGCGCCTCCGGGCGGGTTCCCCGGGCCGGCGTCAGGCGGGTACGACAACCTGGCCAACGCGGCCGCCGCCCCGATCACCGTCGGCGGACAGAAGGCCTACGGCGTGTTCGTGGCTCCCGGTACCGGGTACCGGAACAACAACGCCACCGGCACCGCGACCGGTGACCAGCCGGAGGGCATGTACGCGATCTTCGACGGCACGCACTACAACGGCGGCTGCTGCTTCGACTACGGCAACGCCGAGCGCAACAGCCGGGACAACGGCAACGGCACGATGGAGGCCATCTACTTCGGCAACATCAAGGTCTGGGGTTACGGTGCCGGAAACGGGCCATGGATCATGGCCGACCTCGAAAACGGCCTGTTCTCCGGAGTCAACCAGCGCTACAACGCCAACGACCCCACCATCAGCCACCGCTACCTGACCGCGATCATCAAGGGCGAACCCAACCACTGGGCCATCCGCGGTGGCAACGCCCAGTCCGGCAGCCTGTCGACCTTCTACGACGGCAAGCGGCCGAACGTCTCGGGCTACAACCCGATGCGCAAGGAAGGCGCCATCATCCTCGGAACCGGCGGCGACAACAGCATCGGCTCCGCGGGCACGTTCTACGAGGGCGTGATGACGTCCGGGTATCCGTCGGACGCCACGGAGAACGCCGTCCAGGCCAACGTCGTCGCGGCCGGCTACGGCACCGGGAGCTCGAACACGGGCACCGGCCCGCTGCACGCGGTCGGCGCGGGCAAGTGCCTGGCCGCACCGAATTCCACCCAGGGCACGCAGCTGCAGATCGCCGGCTGCACCGGCCAGCCGAACCAGACCTGGACCAGCACGTCGGACGGCAGGCTGACGGCCACGCTCGGCGGCGCGACGCTGTGCCTGGACGCGTCCGGCCAGGGCACCAGCGCGGGCACGAAAGTGGTGACCTGGTCGTGCAACGGGCAGGTGAACCAGCAGTGGACCGTGAACTCCAACGGCACGGTCACCGGTGTCCAATCCGGACTGTGCCTGGACGTCACCGGCGCCGCCACCGCCGACGGCGCCCCGGTCGAACTGTGGACCTGCAACGGCGGCAGCAACCAGCAGTGGACGCTGGGCTAGCCACCCCTCTTCAACGACGAAACGAGGGCTGCAATGATCACTGGCTCACTCCCACGGAGTCGCCTCAGAACCGCCTTCGCCGCCTTGGCCACGGCGGGCCTGTCGGCGACCGCGCTGGTGCTGTCCACGGGAACCGCCGAGGCGGCGAGCACGCTCGGGGCCGCGGCGGCGCAGAGCGGGCGGTACTTCGGTGCCGCGATCTCGACGAGCCACCTCGGCGAGGCGGCCTACGTGAACACGTGGACGTCGGAGTTCAACGGTGTCACGCCGGAGAACGAGATGAAGTGGCAAACGGTCGAGCCGAACCGCAACCAGTTCAACTTCGCGCCCGCCGAACAGATCGTCAGCCAGGCGAGAAACAAGGGGATGAAGATCCGCGGGCACACGCTGGTGTGGTACCAGCAACTGGCCCCGTGGGTCGGTGGGCTGGACGCGAACAACCTGCGCTCGGCGATGCTGAACCACATCAGCCAGGTGGCCGGCCACTGGAAGGGCCAGGTCATCGCGTGGGACGTGGTCAACGAGGCGTTCGAGGAGAACGGCACCCGGCGGCAGGCGACCTTCCAGGAGAAGCTCGGCAACGGCTACATCGAGGACGCGTTCCGCGCGGCCCGCACGGCCGACCCGAACGCCAAGCTCTGCTACAACGACTACAACACCGACGGTATCAACGCCAAGAGCACCGGAATCTACAACATGGTCCGGGACTTCAAGAGCCGTGGCGTGCCGATCGACTGCGTGGGCTTCCAGAGCCACCTCTCCTCGAACTCGAACCTCGGCAGCTATCAGGCGAACCTGCAGCGCTTCGCCGATCTCGGCGTCGACGTGCAGATCACCGAGCTGGACATCGGCGGCTCGGGGTCCGGCCAGGCGAACGTGTACCGGCAGGTCACCCAGGCCTGCATGGCGATCTCCCGCTGCACCGGCATCACCGTGTGGGGCGTCACGGACAAGTATTCGTGGCGTTCGCGGGACACCCCGCTGCTGTTCGACGGCAACTACGGCAAGAAGCAGGCCTACACCGCTGTCCTCGACGTGCTCAACGGCGGGATCCCGAATCCCGGCGGCGAGGGCACGGTGCGCGCCGTGGGCGCGAACCGCTGCCTGGACGTGCCTTCTTCGTCGACCACGGCCGGCACCCAGCTGCAGATCTGGGACTGCAACACCGGGGCCAACCAGCAGTGGACCCGCGGAAGCGCGGGGGAGCTGAGCGTCTACTCCGGTGACACGAAGCGGTGCCTGGACACCGCGGGCGGCGGGACCGCCGGAGGAACGGCGGCCGTCATCGCGACCTGCACCGGGGGCAACAGCCAGAAGTGGACCGCCGGCGGGAACGGCACCCTCACGAACGGCCAGTCGGGACTGTGCCTGGACGTGAACGGCGCCGCGACCGCCAACGGCACCAAGGTGATCATCTGGGCCTGCAACGGCGGATCCAACCAGCAGTGGGCCGGGCCGACGACCTGAACCCTGCCGTCCCGCCATACGTGAGCTCGCGGGAAGGGGAGCACCGGCCGGCGTCGCAGTGAGAGGCGACGCCGGCCGGGCCGGTCTCCTCTGGCCGCGCGGCCCGAACGACGCGGAGCTGATCGCCCATGGCGCACGTCAAGGAAGGGATACGTTCGCATGTTCCGTAAATTGAGATGGGCGGTGGCTCTGGCTGCCGTGGCGGTCGCTTTTGGGGCTGTCGCGCCGGCCGGTGCCCGGCCGGCGTTCGCTGCTGACAATCCGTATCAGCGGGGTCCGGATCCGACGACGGCGAGTGTCGCGGCCACGCGAGGGACCTTCGCGACCGCGGAGTTGACTGTGGGCGGCGGGAACGGCTTCGCCGCGGGGAAGATCTACTACCCGACGGATACCACCCAGGGGACGTTCGGGGCGATCGCGATCGTGCCCGGGTATACCGCGACGTGGGGGGCCGAGGGTGCGTGGATGGGGCATTGGCTGGCGTCGTTCGGTTTCGTCGTCATCGGGATCGACACGCTGAGCCGTAACGACTTCGACACCGCCCGGGGGACGCAGTTGCTGGCGGCGCTGGACTATTTGACTCAGCGTAGTTCGGTGCGGGACCGGGTGGACGTCACGCGGCTGGCGGTGATGGGTCACTCGATGGGTGGGGGTGGCGCGATGTCCGCGGCGTTGCGTCGGCCTTCGCTGTGGGCCGCGGTGGGGTTGGCGCCGTTCAGTCCGTCGCAGAACCTGACCACTGACAAGGTCCCCACGTTGCTGCTGGCCGGGCAGAACGATGGGACGGTCAGCCCGTCGAGCGTCCAGGGCCTGTACAACGGCATTCCGGCCGGAGTGGAGAAGGGGTATCTGGAGCTGGCTGGTGCGGGGCACGGGTTCCCGACGTCGTCGAATTCGGTGATGATGCGGCGGGTCATTCCGTGGTTGAAGATCTTCGTCGATCATGACACGCGGTACAGCAAGTTCCTGTGTCCGTCGTTGGCGGATTCGGCGGGTGTGTCGGGCTATCGGAGCACGTGCCCGCTCGATGTTCCGGGTGGTGGTGATCCGGGGCCGGGTGATCAGGCGGTCAGTTTGGTCGGGGCGGGCTCGGGTAAGTGTGTGGACGTGCCGAACGCGTCTCAGGCGAACGGTGTCGCGCTGGTCGTGTGGGCCTGCAACGGCGGGACAAACCAGCGCTGGACCCCGACGTCGGCTGGTGAGTTGCGGGTTTACGACGGCGCGAAGTGTATGGACGCGGGGAGCGGGCAGCCGGGGGCGGCGGTGACGATCAACTCGTGCGGCGGTGGCAACGGTCAGAAGTGGACGGTGAACGCCAACGGCACGATCACCAACGCTCAGGCCGGTGCCTGTCTCGACGTGTCCGGTGGCGGCACCGCCGACAACACGCCGGTCATCGTGTGGAACTGCACCGGCGCCTCCAACCAGGTCTGGACCCGCCAGGCGTGAGGGGGGAGCATGACGTGCGCTTTGATAAATGAGTGAAGTAAGATGATTCGCCGGTGGCCTGGCGATCGCCGCGCTCGAGCGATGTCAGGAGGCGGATGACAGCGGGGGTTCGGACGGCTGGAGGTTCTCCGGCCAGCCGCACGCCGCTGTGCAGCGGCACGAGCTCGGACTGCAGCACCATCGCGGCGGCGTCGATCGCCGGCGCCGTCGCCGCCGCCCGGGACAGCCGCATTTCGACCGGGTGGTTGGCGCGGGCGAAGAACGTCTTGTCCAGTTCCCGTTCGACCGCCGGCAGGTAGCTCGGTCCGGCGATGGCGAAGCTGGGGCCGGTGAGGACCACGGCTTCGAGGTCCATGATGTTCGCCAGGTTCCGCACGGCGACGGCGACGTAGCGGGCCGAGCGCTCCAGCAGGGCGACCGCGCCCTCGTCGCCGCGTCGCGCGGCCCTGCTGACCGCGGCGAAGTCCGGGATCACCGACTGATCCGGTGTGCGGTCCCGCCGGGACAGCCCGGCCGCTCGGGCGAGCCGCCGGTCGGCGCGCGCCGCGGCCACGACCGCGGCCGGTCCGGCCAGGATCTCGAGACAGCCGTGCGCGCCGCACCAGCACTCGGGACCGTCCAGGTCGAGGCAGGTGTGGCCCAGTTCGCCGGTGTTGCCGCTCGTGCCCCGGTAGCTGATTCCGTTGACGATCAGCCCGGCGCCGATGCCGCTGCCCATGTACAGCGCGGCGAAGGTGGCCGGCAGGTCCACGCCGCCGGACCAGTGCTCGCCGAGCGCGGCGGCGGTCGCGTCGTTGTCGAGCACGACCGGCAGGCCGGTGGCACGGCGCATCTCCCCGCCCAGCGGGAAGTCCGCCCACCGCCGCATGGCCGGTGGGGTGATCGCCATTCCTTCGTTGGCGCTGAGCGGGCCGGGAAAGACCCAGGCCGAAGCCCAGCAGGCGCTCGCGGTCGACGTCGGCGCTCGCGACGAGCGCCCACGCCTCTTCGGTCATCCGCTTCACCACCGCTTCCGGAGCGGCGTTCCCCGCGCCGGGCCGAGAGATGCGCGCGACCACGGCGCCCGCCAGGCCCGCGCGGTCGCCTTCGGGATCGAGCACTTCCGGTCGTGTGGCCGCGCACCGCCGGAGCGCTCGTCTGGCAGCTCAACGACTGCTGGCCGGTCACCTCGTGGGCCGCGATCGACTCGGACGAACGGCTCAAGCCCCTGTGGTACGCCCTCAAGCACGCCTTCGCCCCCCGGCTGCTGACGGTCCAGCCGCGCGACGGCGAAGACGTCGTCATCGCGGTCAACGACACCGCCACACCCTGGTCGGGTGATCTCGAGCTGGAAACGAACTGGTCGACGGCGGCCCGGTCGCCGAACGCTGGTCGCCCGCCGCGAAGTGCGTGCTGCGCGCCAGCACCGCCCCGCCCGCCTGAGCAAGCGACGGTCGTTCAGGCGGCGAAGACCTGCGAGTCGTCGGCGAAGGCCTTGAACTCCAGGGCGTTGCCCGCGGGGTCCAGCAGGAACATCGTCCACTGTTCGCCGGTTTGGCCCTCGAACCGGACGTAGGGCTCGATGACGAACTCGGTCTTCGCGGCGCGCAGCCGTTCGGCCAGTTGCTGGAACTGTGGCACGGTGAGGATCAGGCCGAAGTGGGGGACGGGCACGTCGTGTCCGTCGACGGGGTTGTCGATCCGCCGCGGGCGCGCCGGCGCGAGGTGGGTGACGAACTGGTGGCCCCGCAGGTTCCAGTCGATCCACGTCTCGGAGCTGCGGCCCTGGGGCAGACCGAGCACGTCGCCGTAGAAGGTGCGGGCGGCGGCCAGGTCGTCGACCGGCATGGCGAGGTGGAAGCGGGGGATGGGTGAGTCGAGAACGGTCATTTCCGAAGTGGTCCCTTCCGGCAGCCTGAGTCTTGTAGCAATGTTAACATTACGACAAAATGGGAGGACGGCGATGAGCGAACCTGGCCGGGTGGCACCCGCGCGCCGCAGGGGCTTGGCCGACGAGGTCGCCGACCGGGTCAGGGACGCCATCTTCGGTGGCGCCTACCCGCCTGGCGCGCAACTGCGCGAAGTGGAGCTGTCCACGGCCCTGGGGGTCAGCCGTGGGCCGGTGCGGGAAGCCCTGCTCAGGCTGGAACGCGAAGGTCTGGTCCGCAGCGAATGGCATCGCGGTGCGACGGTGACGACACTGTCCGATGAGGACGTCGCCGAGCTCGACAGCCTGCGTGCGGCGCTGGAGCAGCTCGCGGTCCAGCTGGTGATCGCCACCGCCACGGACGCCCAGCTGACGGCGATCGACGAGGTCGTCGAACGGATGGAGCGGGCACGGGACGAGCACGAGATGGTGCGCTGCGACATCGACTTCCACGACGCCGTCTACGCCGCGTCCGGGCACCGGCGGCTGAACGAGGCGTGGCAGGCCATCCGGTCCCAGGTCCACTTGTTCCTGCTGACCCGCATCGGCGTCGAGTCCGAGGGCTACCTCACCCGCGTCCCGGCCGAACACCGGCGGCTCTCCGACGCCCTGCGCGCCCGCGATCGGGACACCGCCCTCGAACTCTTCGCGACACACCGTGGCGAAGCCTTCGACATCCTCATCGCCCGGGGTTCGGATTGAAGACGGGGTGGAAGCTTTCCGGCGGGGCGAGGTAGGGACGTGTTCGCCCGGCCGGTCCACGGTGATGCGGGCGCCACGGTCACCCTGCCGCGCACCCTTGCGCCGTCCATGGGAAAGCATGCCGCCACTCGGCCGACGAGGCGGTTGTGGAACCGGGTCCGGCCGGACTCACTCACGTCGGCAGACGTCGTAAGAGATTCCTAATCATCGATCCGGCGGGTGCGCGGCCGACCAAAGCTAGTCTCGGCCGGTGCATGGATCACGATGGTTTCAGGTCGCGCTGTCAGCGGTGCCGGGTTTGCTGCTCGCCGGGTTCGGTGCCGTCCATCCCGCGGCGCTCGACGCGGCCACCGCGCCGTCGTGGACCACGTTGCACATCATCCTGCTGCCTGTGTTCCCCTTGCTCGCTGCGGCGCAATGGTTTCTGCTGGCGTCGGCGCCGCTGTGGCTTCGTTGGCCAGGGCGGCTGGCGACGTTCGGTTTCGCGGCCTTCTACGGAGGTCTCGACGCGGTCGCCGGTATCGCCGCCGGCACCGTGACGGAAGCACAGCACGGCGTCACGCCCGAGGTCGGCTCCCTGTTCGAGGTCGGCGACCTGCTCGGGCACATCGGCGCCGGGTGCTTCCTCGCCGCCACCGTCCTGATCATCGCCGCGACGACGGCGCGCGCAGGGTGGCGAGCACTGCCCGGCGCGGCGTTCCTGCTGATCGCGAGTGTGTCCTTTCTCGACAGTCACATCTTCTGGCCGCACGGCGTGTTCACCATGATCGGCGTCGCCATCGGGATGTCCCTGCTTCAGTACGCCGGTTCGGCCGTGCCCGGCACACCGACGGCGCCCGCGAGGACCTGGTGTCGCGCGTCCCAGGTTCGTTGACGGGGCCCGGGGTTGCGCCCCAATGTGGCGTTGGGTGCGTTGGACGCACCGAACGCCACATTGGGGCGTAGGGTCCGCCGCCCCTTCGGGCGTTTCCGGGCCGGCCACGTCCGTGTCCTCTGTGGACCGAACTCGGACACGGGCCGGATCATCGCTGTGCTGTGCCGAAGGGTCGTCCGACGGCCGGCCATCAGTGGTAGCGGTCCTGTGTGGTCGACCGTTTCGGCAGCAACGCCCGCAGCTTGCCCGCGCCGTCCGTGATCGGGTCCTCCGCCGGGCACCTGGGATGCCGCCTACTTCGCCGGTGTGACAGCCGTCGCCACTTCTTCGAGTGTCTTCGGGTCGACGAGCCCCGTGTCCTCGAGGACCTCCATGTGGTCGAGCACGGTCTGGTTCGCCTGCTTCGCGTGCCGCCGGATGAGATCGTTCTGCGTGCCGGCGCGCACCTCGCCGATGGTGGCGAAGATCTTGCCATGGGACGCGCGAAGCAGGTTCGCGAAGAGCTTGTCGAACTCGAGCCCTTGTGCGTTGGTCAGCTGCCGAACCCAGCCTTGCTGCTCCGCCGTGGCCTGGTCCGGCAGCCGCACGCCGAGAATCTTGGCGTCCTCGCGGACCAGCTGGTCCAGGTGGGAATGGCCGTCGAGCAGGTGCAGGCCGGCGCGTTTCACCGCTTCGCTGCTGGCGTGGGTCTGGGCCAGGTCACCGGCGGGGATCTCCCACAACCCGGCCTGACGGACTTTCACGAGGAACGTCTTGTCCAGTTCGGTGACCGGACCGACGCCGGTCGCGGTCTCCCCGGACCCGGCTTCGGCGGCCGAGCCCATCTGCATGCCGTCGTGGGCGTAGCCAGCCGAGTTCCCCGCCGGTTGCTCCGCATTGGCCTGCAGAACCATCACGGACCCCGTCCCGAGCACGGCCAGGGCGGCCGCCGCCACGAGTGCTGTGCGAGCCTTGGTCTTCGCTGTGATGCCACGGTGATCCGGCATTTGAATCTCCTTCTGCGTCCGTTCACAAATTCATTCACGTGAACGTCCATTTTGGACTCGATGTGGCGCTGAACACGCACACCTGCGACTGGAATCAAGCGGCGCCGCCTCAGGTTACGACCACGAGCCACTGTGGACACGACGAGAGAGCGATCGTCACATCTCGGTAATCTCCGCCCGCGCGGCCTTCTTCCGGCGACTCGTGGTTCGCCCGGAGACGCCTGGGCAGGCTCCGCTCCGGACCGCCGACGGTCAGAGTTCGGGCTCCACCCGGATACACGGACCGCGGTTCATTTCGGTTCGACATATTTCCGAACATTTCCCCGGCTGCCGGGATCGACCGCGCTCGTATTTGACGCGTGTCGGCGCGCCAAGGCGCCTTCGCCGACTACGAAATCGGCACGACGGTGACGCTGCGGAACACCGGTGCCGAGCCGTTGACCGACCTCTACGCGGGCTGCGACCCGGGTGGTTTCGAGCGGGAGCTGGACGTGCCGCACGAGCAGTGGGCTGAGCCGGCGGTCCGACGACGACGTGCGCGCTCAGTCGTCGTCCTCCCGTTGGGCGCGGAGGGCGGCCCATTGGCTGAGCCGTCGCCGGATCTCTTCCTCGTACCCGTTGGAGGTGGGGCTGTAGAAGGTTTCGCGGTCCATCTCGGCGGGGAAGTAGTTCGCGCCCGAGAAACCGTCCGGCAGGTCGGGGTCGTACTGGTAGTTCTTGCCGTAGCCGATGTCCTTCATGAGCCGGGTCGGTGCGTTGAGGATGTGCGCCGGCGGCATCAGTGAGCCGGTCTGGCGCGCGTGTCGTTGTGCGGCGCCGAATCCGCGGTACACCGCGATGGATTTCGGCGCGGTCGCCAGGTAGACGACGGCCTGCGCGATCGCGAGTTCCCCTTCGGGGGAGCCGAGGCGTTCGTAGACGTCCCAGGCGGCGAGGGTCTGGTGCACGGCCTGGGGGTCGGCCATCCCGATGTCTTCGTTGGCGAAGCGCACGAGCCGCCGGGCGACGTACAGCGGATCCTCTCCGCCGTCGAGCATGCGGGCGAGCCAATACAAGGCCGCGTCGGGGTCGGAGCCGCGCAGGGACTTGTGCAACGCCGAGATCAGGTTGTAGTGCCCTTCCTGCGCCTTGTCGTACAGGGGTGCTCGCTTCTGCACCTGCTGGGTCAGCCCGGCGACGTCGAGCGGTGGGGTTCCTTCGGGGAGCGCCTGGAGCTGCTCGATCATGTTGAGCAGGTAGCGGCCGTCGCCGTCGGCCATGGTGATCAGTGCCTGGCGCGCGTCCCGGTCGAGTGGCGGCGGGCGCCCGGTGAGGTGTTCGGCGCGGTCGAAGAGGGTTCGCAGCGCGGTCTCGTCGAGTCGTTTCAGCAGGAAGACCTGGCAGCGGGACAGCAGGGCGCCGTTCAGTTCGAAGCTGGGGTTTTCGGTCGTCGCTCCGACGAGCACGATGGTGCCGTCCTCCACGTACGGGAGGAAGCTGTCCTGCTGGGCGCGGTTGAACCGGTGGATCTCGTCGACGAACAAGAGGGTGCCCTGGCCGACCTGTCGTCGGCGCTGGGCGGCCAGGAACACCTTTCGCAGATCGGCGACGCCGGAGAACGTCGCGGACAGTGGTTCGAACGCCAAGTCGGTCTGCCGCGCCAGGAGCCGGGCGATCGTGGTCTTGCCGCATCCTGGCGGTCCCCACAGGATCGCCGAAACCAGCCGCTGCCCCGCGACCATGCGCCCGATCGGGGCGTCGGGCGCCAGCAGGTGGTCCTGGCCGACCACGTCCTCGAGGGTCCGGGGACGTAGCCGGTCGGCCAGCGGACGCCGCGCGTCGTCGTCGAACAGCGGCAGCGGCGGGTCGGGATCCTTCATCAGCAGCGTTCAGGCCGGTCTTCGGTGATCATCAGGACACTTTACCGGCCACCTTGCGGGGTGAAGAAGTTCACGAGGTTGCCGTCGGGGTCGCGGAACAGCAGCGAGCGGTTGCCCCAGGGCATCGTGGTGGGTTCGTTGACGAAGTCCGCCACGAAGCCGGTCAGGTTCCGGTACACGCGGTCCACGTCGTCGACGAGGAACTCGAGGATGACGCTGCGGTTGGCGGCCGGGTGGGCGGAGCCGGGCGCGAACAGGGGGACGGTGCGGGTGCCGGCGATCGCGAGGGTGGCCGAGGCAGTCCTGATCTCGGCGAAGTCCTCGTTGGCCCAGGTCGCCCGCACTGCGGTGACGCGCTCGTAGAAGTCCACGAGGCGGGCGACGTCGCCGGTGATGACGCGGATCGAGACGAAGTTCATGGGTGCTCTCCTGGTGGTCGGTGCCGGTGACCGCACGCTATGACCGATACCGGACAGAACCCGCCCGGTATCCGAGGCAGAATCTGGGGCGTGTCCCGACCCATCGCTCGCGTGCTCGCCCTGCTGGAGCTCCTGCAGTCGGGCGGCATCCGGACCGTGGCCGAACTCGCCGACCGGCTCGACGTCGACGAACGCACGGTGCGGCGCTACGTCGACCACCTCCTCGACCTCGACGTGCCCGTCGAGTCGGTGCGCGGCCGCTACGGCGGCTACCGGCTCGCCGCCGGTTACCGCATGCCCCCGCTCATGCTGAGCGACGACGAGGCGCTCGCCGTGCTGCTCGGCCTGGTCGCGGGTCAGCGTGCCGGCTTGATGACGGCCACGGGCATGGCGAGCGAGACCGCGGCGGCCAAGATCCGGCGGGTGCTGCCCGAGCGGCTCGGCCGCAGGCTCGACGCCGTGCTCGGCTCCCTCACCTTCACCGCTCCGCCCGGCGAGCCGGCCTCGCCGGAGACCACGGTCCTGCTCACGATCGCCGACGCGGTGAGCCGGCACCGGCCGGTCTCGATCAGGTACACCGCCGCCGACGGCCGGCGCAGCGAACGCACGTTCCACCCGTACGGGCTCGTGGCCCACTCGGGCCGGTGGTACGTGACAGGTGCCGATCCCGCGATCGGCGAGGACCGGACGTTGCGGCTGGATCGCATCGCTGGTGCGAGGACCCTGCCCGGCTCGTTCGAGCCACCCGCCGGGCTCGATCCGGCGGAGCGCGTCCTGTCAGGGCTCGCCACGGCCCCCTACCGGCATGAGGTGACCCTGCGCATCCAGGGGACGACCGAGCAGATCCGCACCCGGCTTCCCGCCGGCGTCGCGATCGTGACGGAGCCGCCGTCCGCGAGTGGCGCGGACGCGGAGATCGAGCGCTGGTCCCGCGTCGAACTGCGCGCGGAACGGCTCGACTGGCTGCCCGCCGTCCTCGCGTCCCTGGACCTGCCATTCGTCATCGAGCGACCGGACGAACTCCGCGACCTCGTCGCGGCACTGGCCGATCGGCTCACGGATTCAGCGCGGCGAATGTGCTGGTAGCGGCCGTAGCCATGGCCACCGGTGATCCCGTTCGCGGTGGTGTCCGGCGAAGATGGCGTCGCCCTTGACAACTGCCTTGCGATGCAAGGTACCTTGTGTGCGTGACCACGGATGCCCAGTTGTTGGCCCAGCTTCGCCGCGGGGTGATCGAGCACTGCGTGCTGGCTTTGCTGGACCGCGGCCCCCGTTACGGCTTCGACCTGGTCCGCGCGCTCGCCGCGGTCGACGGTCTGGGCACCAGCGAGGGCACGATCTACCCGCTGCTGTCGCGGCTGCGGAAGGACGGGTTGCTGGAGACCACCTGGCAGCCATCGGACCAGGGCCCGCCGCGCCGCTACTACGAGCTGACCGCGCAGGGCCGGACCGCACTGGAAGTGTTCCACCGCCACTGGCGCAGCTTCCGCGCCGCGGTGGACGAGGTTCTCGAGGGAGACAAATGAACACCGTCAAGCAGTCCGCTGCTGCCACGGAGTGGCTGGCGCGCTTCGACCGCGTCGCTTCCGTTCTGCCGCAGGCCCGTCGGGGGGAACTGCGGCAGGAGCTCGCCGAACACTGGGATGCGCTGATCGCCGAAAGTACGTCCGAGGAGGAACTCGCCGCCGCAGTGGCCCGGCTGGGCGACCCGGCCGACATCGTCGCCGCGGAGGGGCTTCCGCCGGTGTCCCCGGCCCGATCCCGCGCCGCACTGGGCCTGCTGTTGTTGCCGCTGACCGGCTTGCTCTACCTGGCCCCGGCGCTGCCGCCCGGCCCGCCCAGTGTGGCGCTGGTCGTGCTGGCGTCGCTGGTCGTGCTGGCCATGGTGCTGCGTGCGGAGGCCACGGCGGGCACCCGGGCGCTGGGCGTGCTGGGCGCGCTCGCCCCGCTGCTGGCCGGGCTGGGCGGCATCCTGGACAGGGTGTTCCAAGCCGGGCATCTGGGGACGCACGAGCCCGCCGGACCCGGACGGGAACTCCAGTACGTCTGGGCGAGTGACTCCTGGGTGGTGGGGCTCGGTCAGCCGGCGATGCTGTTGCTGGGTCTGGGCCTCCCGGTGCTCGCCGGACTGCGCCTGCGCCGCCCGGAAACGCCGGGGGACACCCGCTTGTTCCTCGGCAGGCTCGCCCTGCTGCTGACGCCGGCGGTGGGCCTGGCCGCCGCGCTGCTGCTGTCCGGCGCCCGCCTGGGCACCTCGGTCGGGACTCTGCTCGACGGTCCGCTGCTGGTCGTCGCCCTGGTGTGCGGCGCGGCCCTGCTCGCCGCCGGGGGGCTGCTGCTGGTCCGGCCCGGAATCGTCCTGGCCACCAAAGTTCTCGTCGCGGCCGCGGTCGTGGCCGCGCCGGTCGGTGTGGTGCTGCTGGCCCAGCACGAGACCCGCTTCGCCGGAGTTGTGCAGGACGCCGGAGCGGAGCCGCCGCCGGACGCGATGCGCGCCCAGGCCGTGCCGGACTCCGTACTCGCGCCCGCTCCCGCGTGGGTCCCGGCCGACCAGGGCGTCCGCCGGGGTCTGGGGCTGCTGTTCGTGGTCGCGCTGCCGCTGGTGGCCACCTGGCGCGTCGGCGGCCGCGTGCGGTGACCGGGCAGCCGCTCTGGTGCGGCTGAACCTGGGTCAGCTCCCGCAGGGGCCGAAGTACAGGCACTCGATCAACGCCCTCGGGTCGAGCGCGCGTGCTCGCGGCTCGAGGACGTCGAGCAGGGGAGCGAGCCGGTCGAGGTCGACCGCGCCGTCGGCGGTGAAGGCGAAGAACTGTTCGCGCGTGTCGTGCTCGGCGCAGCCGCTGCCGCGCAGATTGCCCGCCGGGACGACGCCGAACACCTCGTCGCCGTCGCGGTCGTACGTGAAGTAGCTCTGCAGCGGGACCGGGGTGGTGTCGGAGACCGTGTTCACGTGCCGTCCGCCGTAGCTGGCGGGGTAGTGCCACCCGGAGTGCGGGTCTTCGGCGAAGGCGAGGTCACCGGGATCGCTGCCGCCGTCGACCTGCCAGCCCCGCCCGGTCAGGAACTCGTGTACCCCGAGCTGGCGGGCGAGCATCAGCTCGGTCGACGACATGGCCATCGTGGTTCCCTTCGCGACGAGGCGGTCGGGCTCAGTGTCGCCCCCACGGGACGGCCACGACCGGGTGACCCACGGCCGAAACCGGAGGATGGACCCCGCGGCCGCGGGCCGTCCGGACCGTTCCCCCATCCCGGTGCCGGGATTGCTCCTTTAGGGTGTCGTACCGGGGGGAGCGGTAACCGGGCCGCCGATCCTGCGACCCAGGGGGCAGGCGGGGCGGTCTCTGCTCCGCCCGGGGAGGGGAACGGCATGAAGCGTCTGGTGATCTGCTGCGACGGCACGTGGAACACGCCCGACCAGGAAAAGGACGGCCGGCCGTGCCCCACGAACGTCACGAAGCTCGCGCTCGCGGTGGCCGAAGACGGCGGCGGCGGCGTCGCCCAGCGCCTCTACTACCACCGAGGGGTCGGGTCCTACGGCCGGCCGCGGCTGCGCGGGGGCGCGTTCGGCGTCGGCCTGTCCCACGACGTGTGCCGGGCGTACCGGTTCATCGTGGACAACTACGAGCCCGGCGACGAGATCTTCCTCTTCGGCTTCAGCCGGGGCGCCTTCACCGTGCGGAGCGTGGCCGGCCTGATCAACAACGCGGGCGTCCTGCGCGCGGAGCACGTGGACCGGCTCGACGACGCCTACACCCTGTACCGGGCCAGGGCCATCAAGCCCCGCGACATCGAATCCGAGCTGTTCCGGCGCTCCTACAGCCACGAGACGTCGGCCTTCCACACCCGCATCCGGTTCATCGGCGTCTGGGACACCGTTGGCGCGTTGGGGATTCCGACCATCGGGCCGAAGTTCCTGACGAACTGGGTCAACCGCCGGTTCGCCTTCCACGACACGGAACTCAGCGGCCGGGTCGACGCCGCCGTGCACGCGCTCGCGATCGACGAGCAGCGCCGCGCCTTCGAACCGACGCTGTGGTCGCAACGGGACCACGCCGAGGACCAGTGGATCGAACAGGTGTGGTTTCCGGGCGTCCACAGCGACGTCGGCGGCGGCTACGCGGATGCCTCGCTGGCCGACGTCACGCTCGGCTGGCTGGCCGGGCGCGCGCAGAAGTTCGGCCTGGCACTCCGTCCCGGCGCTTTCACGAAGGCGGGCGGCTGGGGCGTGGACGGGTCGATACTCCCGGCGGTCGGGCCGGACCCGTTCGGGAAGATGAACGAGTCCCGGAAGGGTCTCTACCGGCTGCAGCGCCGCCTGCACCGCCTGCAGGGGGACTACCGGAAGGCGGCCGGTGTGTCCGTCGCGTCCACGGCGATCCTGCGGTACGACGAGAACGGCACCTACCCGCCCGGCTTCCCCGGCTTCGCGGACGCTCACCCGGCCACCGAAACCGGGTGACGGCTACACGATCCCGGCGGCGATCAGCTGCTGCCAGATCACGCCCTGGTCGACGACCTCGACGCCGTGCTTCTCGGCCTTCGTCAGCTTGCTCGCGCCCACGTCCGCGCCGGTGATGAGCAGGTCCGTGCTCGCCGAGACCGACGTCGCGGCCGTCGCGCCGGCCTTTTCGCACAGCCGCTGGAACGTCGGGCGGGCGACCTTCTCGCCGGACCGCGGATCGCTGAGCGATCCGGTGATCACCACCGTCTTGCCCGCCAGCGGCGCGCCGGCCGCGACCACCGGGGGCAGGTCTTCTTCCCGCACGTCCAGGGAGACGCCGGCTTCGCGCAGCCGCTCGAGCTCGGGGCGCAGCCGGGTGAGGTGTTCGATCAGCGAGGCGGCCACCTTCGGCCCGATGTCCTCCACCGCCACGAGCCCGTCGACGCCCGCGTCGGCGACCTCTTCCAGCGAGCCGAACCCGGCCCGGCACAACCGGGTGGCGGTGCCTTCCGAAGCCATCGGGACGGCGAGCCCGATCAGCGCCCGGCGCAGGCCGACCGACCGGCTCGTGTCGATCGACTCGATCATGCGCGTGGCCGAGACCTCGCCGATGCGGTCGAACTCCAGCAGCCGCTCCTTGGTCAGCCCGTAGAAGTCGGACGGGCGCTCCAGGATGCCCGCCTCGGCCAGCCGCTCGATCCACACGCCGCCGATCGCGTCGATGTCCGCCGCCGCGCGGGACGCCCAGTGGATCAGCCGCCGCACGGTCTGGGCGGGGCAGGAGACGTTGGTGCAGAACAGTTCCCGGCTGTTGCCCTGCTCGGTCAGCGGCTGCGCGCACGACGGGCAGTTCGACGGCGGGACGATCTCCCGCTCCGCGCCCGTGCGCTTCGAGGCGTCGAGCACCCCGGCGACGAACGGGATCACGTCGCCCGCGCGGCGCACCAGCACGGTGTCGCCGATCTTGATGCCGCGGGCGCGGATCACCTCCTGGTTGGCCAGCGTCGCGCGGGTGACCGTCGTCCCGCCCACGAACACCGGTTCGAGCCAGGCGACCGGCGCGATCTTGCCCGTCTTGCCGACGTCCCAGACGACGTCGGCCAGCACCGTGGTCTTCTCCTCGGCGGCGAACTTGAACGCCAGCGCCCCGCGGGGCGAGCTCGACCGGGTCCCGGCGGCGGCGTAGGCGTCCCGGTCGGCCAGCCGCAGCACGGCGCCGTCGAGGTCGTAGTCCAGGTCGTTGCGCTGCCGCTCGATCGTGGTGATCACCGCCTGCGCGGCCTCGGCGTCCGTGCAGCGCCGCATGTCGGCGGCGGTGAACCCGAGCGTCCGCAACGCGCTGCCGAGGTCGGTTTCCGCGCTGTCGGGTTCGGTGTACAGGTCGAAGGCGAAGAACCGCAGGTTCCGGCCGGCGACGGTGGCCGGGTCCTTGGCCCGCAGGGTGCCCGCGGCGGCGTTGCGCGGGTTGATCAGCGGCTTGTCCGGGTGCGCGGCGTTGTAGGCGGCGAAGGTGGAGCGCAGCATGACCGCCTCGCCGCGGACCTCCACCCGGCCGGGGGCGTCGACGTGTTCCGGGATCCCGTCGGTCAGGGCCCGCACGAGCATCGTGACGTCGTCGCCCGTCGTCCCGTCGCCGCGGGTGATCGCCCGCGCCAGGCGGCCGTTCTCGTACACGACGGCCAGCGACAGGCCGTCCAGCTTCGGCATGACCACCACCGGCTGGCCGGGGAAGCGGTCGAAGAACGCCACGACCTGCTCGGACCGGGTCGCCTTCTCCAGCGACAGCATCGGGCGCGAGTGCCGGATCGGCGCGTGCAGCACCGCGGGCGCGCCCACCTGGTCGAGGGGGTTCGGGTCGGGCGCCAGCCCGGGGTTGGCCTCGATCAGGCTCCGCAGCTCGTCTTCGATCGCGTCGTACTCCGCGTCCGCCACCACCGGCGATCCCCGGTAGTAGGCGTCACGCAGCGCGACGATCCGGTCGGCGAGTTCCTGAATGCGCTCCTGGGCGTTCACAGCGGAAGACGTTACCCGGGCCCACCGACAAAACCCCGGTACGCCCGTGGTCAGCGCGCCTTGATCCGGCGGGCGACGAACAGTCCGGCGGCGGCGGCGACGGCCGCGACGACGACGTACTGGAAGGCCGTCGCGTACCGCTCGACCAGCGCCCAGTTCTCGCCGAGCAGGTAGCCCGCGACGACGAACCCGGTGTTCCAGATCAGGCTGCCCGCCGTGGTGAACAGCAGGAACCGCCCGAACGGCATGCGCTCCACCCCGGCCGGAACGGAGACGAGGCTGCGGAAGACCGGGATCATGCGGCCGAAGAAGACGGCTTTGCCGCCGTGGCGGGCGAACCAGGCCGCGGTGCGGTCGTAGTCGGCGGTGCCGACGAGCGGGATCCGGCCGGCCAGCCGTCGCGTGCGGTCGTGGCCCAGCAGCGCGCCGAGGACGTAGACGACGACGGCGCCCGCGACGGAGCCCAGCGTGGTCCAGAACAACGCGGCGGTGAGGCTGAACATGCCGCGGCCGGCGGCGAAGCCGGCGAGGGGGAGCACCAGTTCGCTCGGCAGCGGCGGGAAGAGGTTGTCGAGCCCGACGACGAGGGCCGCGCCCGGGCCGCCGAGGGACTCCATCAGCCCGACGGCCCAGCCGGCCACGCCGGTGAGTTCTCCGGTGGTGGCCGGCGGAGCGGCGGACGCGGTCATGAAGTCCTTTGGTAGCGGGGTTTCGGCGGGTCTCGGTGCGGTCCGGCTTGGCCGGTGTCGCGCGTCCGAGGTTCGTTGACGGGGTCCGGGGTTGCGCCCCAATGTGGCGTTGGGTGCGTTGGACGCACCGAATGCCACTTTGGGTGCGTTGGACGCACCGAATGCCACATTGGGGCGCATCGCCCCGAGCGTCAACCAGCTTTCGACGCGTGGCACCAGGTCCGGCCCGGTTTCGCCGTCGGCGCCGGGCCGGGAGGCCGCCGCACGCGGCGGCGACCTCCGCTCGGTCAGCGCCCGCAGGCCTTGGCCAGCGCGGAAACCTGGTCGGTCTTCTTCTTCAGCCAGTCCGCCGGCGGGTTGACGAGGTCGTCGACCGTTGTCTGGCGCAGGGTTCCGGCCAGCGTGTCGATCGCCTGGCCGACCGTGGCGTCGCCGGCCCGCGAGGCCAGCCCCGTCAGCTTGTCGGCGGCCGCGTGGGCGTGGTCGGCCGCGGCCCGCGGGTCGGTCAGGTCCGGCGTGGTCGTGGCGATCTGCACCGCTTCCACGCAGACGGCGGCGGACGAGGCGGCGTTGCCCACCTGGCCCGCGGTCTCGGAGGCCTGCTGGGCGACCCCGCATCCGGTGAGGGCCAGCACGAGGCCGCCGGCGATGACGGCCGTCGCGAGGCGTTCGGTCGAGCGCATGGTGATCGTTCCTTTCGAGGGGTCAGGGTTCCGAGCGCGCGGCGACCCGCGTCCGGACGAAGCCGGCGACGATCGCGGTGCCGAGGATCAGGCCGACCACGGCCAGGGAGAGCGCGGTCGGGATCTTGTAGAGGTCCAGCAACAGCATCTTCACGCCCACCCAGACCAGCACCAGGGCCAGGCCGAGCTTCAGGTACACGAACCGGTGCATGAGGTCGGCGAGCAGGAAGTACATCGCCCGCAAGCCGAGGACGGCGAAGGCGTTCGACGTGAACACGAGGAACGGCTCCTGGGTGACGGCGAAGATCGCCGGGATCGAGTCGACCGCGAACACGACGTCGGTGATCTCGATCAGCACCAGGACGGTGAGCAGCGGCGTGGCCACCCAGCGGCCGCCGTGGCGGACGAGGAACTTCTTGCCGTGGTAGCGATCGGTGGACGGGACGAGCCGGCGGAACGCCCGCAGCACGACGTTCCGGTCGTAGTCGGCGGTCTGCTCCCGGTGCAGGGCCATCCGCACCCCGGTGAGGACCAGGAACGCGCCGAACACGTAGAGGATCCACGCGAAGCTCGCGATCAGGGCCGAGCCCGCGGCGATGAACACCGCCCGGAACACGAGGGCGCCGATCACGCCGTAGAACAGGATGCGGTGCTGGTGTTCGCGGGGGACGGCGAAATACCCGAAGATGATCCCGAACACGAAGACGTTGTCGACCGCGAGCGACTTTTCGATGACGTAGCCGGCGAAGTACTGGCCCGCGAACTCCCCGCCCCAGGCCCACCAGACGACGGCGCCGAAGGCCAGTCCCAGTGCCACCCACACCCCGGACCACGCGAGCGCTTCCCGGACGCCGACCACGTGCGCCCGGCGATGGGCGGCCAGGTCGATGGCGAGCATCAGCAGGATCACGCCGAGAACGGCGGCCCAGGCCCAGATCGGGACGGTCATGACACACTCCTCCGGTTCGGTGACGAACCGGAGGTCTCCCCGGTCACACGAGTGTGACGCCGGCACCGGGCTGCTCACGGGCAGCCGGACTGACGATGCCGGACCGGGCGGGTACTCCCCTCCGCTGCCTCCAGAATGACGAACTGCACTTCGTCTGTCAAGTTCGGACGGCTACGGTGTGCGGTATGGCTTCGTGGACGTTCCTCAGCAACCACGCGCACGTCCTGCTGTGCGTGGCCGCGGATCCCGACCGGACGCTGCACGACATCGCCGAGCGGGTGGGCATCACCGAACGCGGGGTGCAGCTCATTCTCGGCGACCTGATCGAGGCGGGCTACCTCGAACGTGAGCGCGTCGGCCGGCGCAACCACTACAAGATCCACCCGGAAGGCCGGTTGCGGCATCCCCTGGAAGCGCACCACCGGGTGGCCGACCTGGTCGCGGCGCTCGGCCTCGACACCGGCGAGCACGTCCCGCCGCGTGTCCAGGCACGTGAGTGAAGTTTCGGTGCGGTGGATGACTCGGTCCTGTCGCCAGGCGACAGGACCGAGTCATCCACCACGGGAGCGCGAGCCCGGTCAGCCGCCCGCGGGCAGCCCCGCCCGGGCTTCTTCCAGGGTCAGCGGGCGGAACGACAGCGTGTACTCGTACGTGGTGTCCGCCGCCACCTGGCTGCGTTCGCGCACCGGGTTCGGGGTGTCACCGACCCCGGTGGCCGCGTAGTCGGCGTGCAGGGTGTTCCAGCCCTTGTTCCGCTGGAGCTGGAACGGGTACGCGGCCCGGTCCAGGTCGTCGTACGGCGTGACGCTGACGTCCTTGGCCCCGCTCACCAGCAGCCCCGACAGCCGGCCGTCGGTCAGCAGCGCCCATCGGGTGTCCGTGTGGTTGCCGTGGTCCTGCGGGCGGTGGTAGTCGACGTACTGCTCGTCCACAGTGGACTTGTTCACCGCCACCGGCGTGCCGTCCCGGCGGTCCACGTAGCTCTCCGCCGTCCGGCCGTACCAGGCGAACTGCTTGAAGCTGTCCGGCACACCCAGCGAAACCCCGACGCGGGGCAGGTAGTCGAGCGTGCGCAGGGTGCCCTGCGGTGTCACGCGGTGGCCCAGCCGCAGCACGCCGGTCGCTTCGACCGTGTACGTCATCGTCTGGTCGAACCACGCGTCGGCCACGTCCGGCGCGGCCACCCGGCTGTCCACCACCACGCGGACGCTGTCCGGGCCCGGCCGTTCCACGCGCACGCCGGTGACCGTCGTCCGCAGGCGGTCGAGGCCCCTCTTGCGCCAGTCCTCGCCTTCGGCCCGGCCCCACGCGAACGTCTCGTTGCTGATCGGGGCGCGCCACGCGTCGAGCTTCGGGCCGCCGGCCAGCAGCTCCTTGCCCCACGACTTCATCGACGAGAGCGTGCCGGTGCGCTTGTCCACCTGGTACGCGGTGGGCCCGGCCAGCGCGGTGACCGCGTCCGCGGTTTCCCACGCCGTCACCAAACCCCAGCCGAGCGGGGCCTTGTCGAGGCCGGGCACCCGCGTGCCGCCCAGGGAGAACTGGTCGTGCGCCAGGACGTGGCCCGCGGGCAGCGTCGGCCCGCCGGCCTTGACGACCGCTTCGACCGTGAGGAACCGTTCGCGGTCGCCCGCCTTGACCGGCAGGGTGATCGGGCTGGTCGTCGCCGGCGAAACGCGCAGCGGCTGTTCGCCGCTCGACACCGTCTTCGATCCCTCGGTGACGCGCCACCTCAGGTTCACGTCGCCGGTGTCGCTGAACTGGCGTTCGTTCGTCACCGACAGCACGCCGCCGGTGTAGGCGAAGCGCAGTGGCTGGTGCGCCCACGCCATCTGCGCCGTCTCCGGCTGCGGTTTCCGGTCCGATCCGATCAGGCCGTCCACACCGGACAGACTGGAGCCGTAGGACAGGTAGGTGCCCCGCTCGGCCACGCTGTCGAAGTCGAGCGCCAGCACCGCCCCGGGCGCCGGCGTCTGCCCGCCGAGTTCCGCCGCGCCGAGGGCGCGGTCGTGGATGCGGACGTCGTCCACCTGCCCGCGCGCCATCCAGCCGATGCTCGACGGGTCGTTCCACGACGTCTCGAAGTCGCGCCCGATGTTCACCTCGGCCGAAGACGGGTCGATCGTGCCGGTGAACGCCTTCTGCGCGACCTCGCGGCCGTCGATGTACAGCCGCAGCGCGGTGCCGTCGTAGGTGCCGCTGACGCGGTGCCAGTTGCCGTAGAAGTCGGCGGGCACCTGGGCCTGCACGGGGATCCACGTGCCGCTGTGGATGAAGAACTCCAGCGTCGTCTCGTTCTTCATCTTGAGCGCGTACTGGTGGTCGCCCTTGGTGATGATCCGGAAGTCGCCGGTCCACCGGCCCGGCTTCACCCACGCGTCCAGCGTCAGCGCGGATCCGGTGAGGTCGAGCCTGCGGTCGCGGTAGACCTCGACGAAGTCGTCGAGGCCGGACAGGTCCAGTGCCTTGCCCCGGTGCCCGTCGACCAGCTTCGGCGCGCCGGACAGGTGGGCGGAAATGCCGTTGCCCGAGACGTCGGGGACGACGCGCACCGGCTGCCGGAGGTTCTGCTCGGCCCAGTCCCAGATGAACCCGCCCTGGGTCTGCGGGTTCGCCCGGATGATGTCCCAGAACTCCCGGAAGTTGCCGAGGCTGTTGCCCATCGCGTGCGCGTACTCGCCGAAGATCAACGGCTTCGTGGTTGTTTTCGCCTGCTGGGCGAACTTCTCCGGCGACGGGTACCGCGGGCCCCAGACGTCCGCGAACGGCGCGTCGCCGTCGGGGTTGTTGGACTGGTGGTAGATCGGGCGGGTCGGGTCGTTGGCGCGCAGCCAGTCCGCCATCGCGTAGTGGTGCGCGCCGAGGCCGGCTTCGTTGCCGGTGTCCCACAGGAAGACGCTGGGGTGGTTCTTGTCGCGTTCCACCATGCCGATCAGCCGGTCGAGGAACGCGTCACGCCATTCGGGCTGGTTGGCCTGGCACCACTTGGCGCAGTTCTCGTGGTTGTGCGTCTCGATGTCGACCTCGTCGTCGATCCAGAGGCCGTTCTCGTCCGCCAGCTTGTAGAAGTACGGGTCGGACGGGTAGTGCGACGTGCGGACCGCGTTGACGTTGAGCTGTTCGAGCAGCGCCACATCGCGTTCCTGGGCTCGTCGTGGCACGTGCCTGCCGTGCTCCGGATCGGTCTCGGCGCGGTTGACGCCCTTGAACAGCACCCGTTTCCCGTTGACGAGCAGCTGCTTGTCGCGGATCTCGATCTCGCGGAACCCGACGGTTTCCCGGGTGATGTGGCCGGCCTTCCCGTCCGGGCCGGTGAGGGTCAGCACGGCGGTGTACAGGTTCGGGGTCTCGTCGGTCCACTTGGCCGGATCGCGGACGGGCAGGCTGAGGGTGACCGCGCCACCGCCGTCCCCGACTTCGACCTCCTGGCTCGCGGCGGCGATCTCCTTGCCGCGCGCGTCGCGGAGACTGAGCCCGGCGGTGTGTTTCCCGGTGGTGCCGCCGGGCTTGTGCGCGACCTCGACGGCCGCGGACAGGACGGCGTCGGTGTAGGTGGCGTCGAGGTCGGTCCGCAGCGTCACGTCCCGGACGTAGGTGGCGGGCGTGGCGGTCAGGGTCACCGACCGGAAGATGCCCGCGTACCGCCACTGGTCGTAGTCCTCCAGGTAGGCGCCCGCGCTCCAGCGGTGCACCTGCACGGCGAGCCGGTTGGGGCCCGGCCGCAGCGCGGCGGAGATGTCGAACTCCGCCGGGGTGTAGCCGCCCTGGTCGTAGCCGATGTACTGGCCGTTGACCCACACGAAGTACGCCGACGTCACCCCGTCGAAGCGGAGGAACGTGCGCCGCTGCGCCCAGTCGGCGGGCAGGTCGAAGTCGCGGGTGTACGCCCCGGTCGGGTTGACGTCGTGGGGGACCTTCGGCGGGGCGTCGGGCTGGATCTCCGTGGCGATGTTGCGGAAGACCGGGTGGTCGAGACCGTCGGTCTGCCAGGTGTGCGGCACGGAGACCTCGCGCCACTTCGACGTGTCGTAACCGGCGGCGTAGAAGCCGGCGGGCACCTGCGCCGGGTTGTCCGCCATCGCGATGCGCCACTTGCCGTCGAGCGACCGCGTGTACGGCGTCTGCTCCCGGCCGCGGACGGCCGACTCGACGTCGGCGTGCGGGGCGAGAAACGCGTGTGGCGGCTCCTGCCCCTCGGCGACCTTCGCGGGGTTTTCGAGGTAGGAGTAGACGTCGTCGGTCGGTGGCGAAGCCGCGCTGCTCGATCCGGCGGGCACGAGCACTCCGCCGAGAGCCAACAAAACCGCACCAAGAGCGCGCAGGCGTACGGGCAGAACCTCCATGTTCCGACATGATCCGGTCATAACTCAACAAAATGGAACGCCACGAGCGGCAGGAGGTCAATAGGACATTCGGCGCAGGACCGACAAAACGCGGGCTGCATGGTCGCGCCGGGGGCCGGCGGGGAGGGAAACTTCGGCGCGGATGCCGTCCGGCCACGTCAAAGCCGCGCGGTGGCCACCTTCTCCGTCCGCGGTCAGCGTCAGAGCCGGGTCGGGCTCGTCGGGGCCGTCGCGGTCCAGGACGACGACGGCCGCGACCACCTCCCCGAACGCCGGGCGGTCGCCGGTTAAGCCGGTGGAGAGGACGGGGGTCGCGGTCCACGCCCCCAGCGGCGAGGTGCCGTGCTCGACCGTCACGTCCGCCGCGGTGAAGCCGCGGAGGTTCCGCAGTGCCGACCGCAACGCGGGGGTCCGTGCGGTGGCGGACGGCCCGGGGCCGGCCCGTGCCACCGGGCGGGCGTCGTCCGCGACCGGCCATCCGCTCAGCTGCAGCGCTTCGCCGGACTGGAACGGCCCGGCCGCGGCGTCGAGCCGGGCGAGCCGGACCTCGACGCCGTGGCGGACGACGGACACCACGGTGAGCACCGGTCCGGGCACCACCGGGCCGGTGCGTCCGGAGCCGTGGTCCGGCGAGTCGTCGCCGGCGGTGTCGACCCAGCGGACTTCGCCCTGCGACGCCGCGGCCAGCACGCCGTCCGGCAGTTCGGTCACGTAACAGGTCTCGAACCCCGCGCGGTGGCTCGACCGCCCGGCCGCGTCGAGCACGGCCACGGTGTTGCCCACCGGGTCCGCCACGGAAGGTCCGGTGAGCGGCGGGACCGTGGCGGTGGAATAGCCGAGCCGGGCGTAGAGCGGCGAATCCGCGCGGAGGTCACCGGGTTCGGCGTGGTCCGTCCCGTGGTTGAGGACCTTGACGAAGCCGTCGCGCCGCCGCGCCGAGACCAGCCAGCCGGGCGCGCGGACGATGCGGGCGATGTCCGCGGTCTCCACCGGGAGCGGCCGCTCTTCGTCCGTCCACACGGGATGGTCCGCGGGCAGGGCCAGCCCCAGCATGCCCTTGGTCGCCCAGTACGGGGAGCCGGGCCCGGAGTACGCCTGGCGCATCGACGGCCAGCCGCCGTGCCAGCCGAGGTTCAGCAACCCGTCCGGCCCGGGCGCGCCCCGGTCGGCGAAGTGCCGCACCATCCCGCTGGCCACCCGCCGCGTCAGGCCCGGCGCCAGCCCGGAAGCCCCGGTGAGCGCGCCGACCCAGAACGGCGCGGCGGCGGCGAACCGGTAGACGAGGCTGCGGCCCTGGAGCAGGGGCGCACCGTCGACGCCCACCAGCCGCACCGCGTCGTCGAGGTACTCCCGGAGGTCGGCGGCCCACTGATCCCGCACCTCCGCCGGGCACAGGGTGCCGGTGACGTCGAACAAGTGCGTCCACAGCAGCGGGTACAGGTGCAGGGCCCAGCCGGTGTAGTGGTCGTAGGCGCGTTCCTGGCCGTCGCTGAGCCAGCCTCCCGGCCGCCGCAGCGAGGCGTGCACGGCGAGGTCCTGCTCGATGTCCGCGGCCGACCACGGGCCACCGGACTCGCGCAGGAACGACTCGACGACGATCCGGAACCACACCCAGTTGATCGGCGGGTAGGGCTGCCCGATCACCTCCGCCAGCCACGCGACGGTCCGGTCCCGGACGCGATCGTCGAGCTTGTCCCACAGCCACGGGCGGGTCAGCTGGAGCACCAGCGCGATCGACGCGGCCTCCACTTTGGACTGGTCGAGCTCGCGGGGGCGGGGCCACGCCTCCGCCGACGCCGGATCGGTGCCGGCGGCCAGCCCGCGCGCGTAGTGCTCGAGGAAGCCGCCGGGGTCCGCGCCGCCCGCCCCGGCGACGCGGAATCCGGCCAGCAGGAAGGTGCGGGCGAAGCCTTCCAGCCCGTCGGACGCGCGGCCGTTGCGGCTGGCCGGGCCGGGCAGGTCGATCCGGGCGCCGCCGGGCGACCGGTACCGGGCGACCGCGCCGAGCATGCCGTCCGCGAGCGCCGCCCACCGTTCGCGCGTCCAGCCGGTGTACGGGGAAAGCACGCTCATGCCTGCACCGTCAGCGCCTGCCGGGTGACCGGGGCGTGCGGCGGGCGACCGGCGGCGTACCGCTCCAGCTCGTCCAGCGCCGCGGCGCTCATGCGCCGGGTCTCGGACCCGAGCGAACCCGCGATGTGGGGGGTCAGGACCACGTTGGGCAGCTCGTAGAGCGGAGAGCCCGACGGCAGCGGCTCCGGCTCGGTGACGTCGAGCACGGCGTGCAGCCCGTCGGTCGCGCAGGCGTGTTCCAGCGCCGTCGTGTCGACGAGGGCGCCGCGGGCCGTGTTGACCAGGACGGCGCCGGGCGGCAGCGCCGCCAGTTCGGCGGCCCCGATCATGTGCCGCGTTTCCGGCAGCGACGGCGCGTGCAGGCTCAGCACGTCGGCCCGGGGCAGCGCTTCGGCGAGCTCCGCGGGCTCGGCGCCGGCGGCCCGGATCTGCGCGTGGTCCACCACGGGGTCGACAACGAGCACCCGGGCCAGGTTCGTCAGCCGCAGCAGTTCGGCGACCCGCCGTCCGACGCGGGAGAAGCCGACCAGCACGACCGTGCGGTCCCGGCCGGACAGTTCGCCGCGTTGTTCGCGGTAGTGCCAGTCCTCCCGGAACGTCCGGGCGTCGGCGGCCAGGAACGGGACCTTCTTGAAGGCCCACAGGATCGCGCCGAGGGTGTACTGGGCGACCGGTTCGGCGTTGGCCCCGGCGGCGGTGGTGACCAGCAGGCCACGGTCGAACACCGCGCCGCCGACGTGGTCGCGGACGCTGCCGGCGGCGTGCAGCACGGCCCGCAGTTTCGGCGCGGCACGCAGCACCGCCGCGTCGAGCGGGGGACAGCCCCACGACGTGATCAGCACCTCCGCCTCCGCCAGCCGTGCCCGCACCGGTGGCGAGGCGAGCTCGTCGGTGGTCAGCGGCTCGCCCAGCCGGGCGGTGGCGCGCAGCCGGGCCAGTTCCGCTTCGCCGAACTGCAGCCGCATCGTGTCGCGCGCCATCACCAGCAGGGTCTCCGGCCGACGGGTCATTTGACGCTGCCCGCGGCCAGCCCGGACCGCCATTGCCGGTGCAGCAGGACGAACGCGACGACCAGCGGCACCACGGCCAGCAGGGAGCCGGTGATGACGAGCGGGTTGTACTGCGGGAACTGGGTGACGCGCGTGCTCCACTGGTACAGGCCGAGGCTCATCGGGAACAGCTTCGGGTCGGTGAGCATCACCAGCGGGAGGAAGAAGTTGTTCCAGATCCCCACGAACTGGAACAGGAAGATCGTCACCAGGCCGGGCCGCATCATCGGCAGCGCGATGGTGAAGAACGTCCGCAGTTCGCCCGCGCCGTCGGTCCTGGCGGCTTCGAGGACTTCGCCGGGCACCGCGGCCTCGGCGTAGACGCGGGCGAGGTAGACGCCGAAGGGGTTGGTCAGCAAGGGGATGAACACTGCCCAGAACGTCCCGACCACGTGGAGCTGGGAGGCCAGCAGGTACAGCGGCAGGGCCAGCGCCGTGGTCGGCACGAGGACGCCGGCCAGCGTCACCGCGAACAGCGCGCGCCGGCCCGGGAAGTCGAGCTTCGCGATCGCGTACCCGCAGGCCGCGCAGATGAACGAGCCGAGCACCGCGCCGAGGCCGGCGTAGAGCAGCGAATTGCGGATCCAGGCGAGGAAGACGCCGTTCTCCTGGGTGAACAGGGCGCCGAGGTTCGCGCCGAGGTTCCACTGCCCGAACTCGAACGCGCCGGTCGTGGAGAAGTCGCCGACGGACTTGGTGGCCGAGGTGACCAGCCAGATCAGCGGCAGGACCGCGTACAGCGAAGCCAGCACCAGCAGGACGTGCACGACCGTGCGTGACGTCCACCGCGAACCTGATGTCGCGGCGGGTGGGGACAGGGTCACCGGGACCTCCGGGCGGACAGGCGCATGACCAGCGCCGAGAGCAGGGCGGAAACGAGGGCCAGCAGCACGGACGCGGCGGCGGCGCGGCCGTAGTCGTTGGCGATGAACGCGGCTTCGTACACGTAGAGACTCGGGGACCAGGTGCTCGTCACCGAACCGGTGAACCCGCGCAGCACCAGGGGTTCGGTGAACAGCTGCAGGGAGCCGATGACGGTGAACACCAAGGCGACGAACATCGTCGGCCGGATCATCGGGACCTTGATGGACCACGCCGTCCGGATGCCGCCCGCGCCGTCGGCACGCGCGGCTTCGAGGACGTCGCGGGGCACCGCCTGCAGCGCGGTGTAGAAGATGATCATGTTGTAGCCGACCCACTGCCAGGTCGCGATGTTCACGATCGAGGGCAGGATGCCGGTCTTGCCCAGCGGGTCGAACGGCAGGAGCGCGGTCAGCCCGGAATTGGGGCTGTAGAGGTAGGCCCAGATGAGCCCGGTGATCACGGTCGGGACCGCGTAGGGCAGGAAGACCGCCAGGGACCACACTCGCTTGAGCCGCACGACGGCGGAGTCGATCAGCAGGGCGAGGCCGAGCGCCAGGCCGAGCATGATCGGGATGTGGACCAGCACGAACAGGGCCACATTGCCCAGGCTGGCGTGGAACGCGCTGTCGGTGAGGACGTCGACGTAGTTGCCGAGCGCGACGAACGCCTGCCGAGGGCCGGAGAAACCCAGGCCGGACAACCGGTCGGTGAACAGGCTGAGGTAGAGCGCGTACCCGATCGGGACGAGCACCGTGACGGTCAGCAGGATCGCGAACGGCGTGGCCAGCGCGAGGCCTGCGCCGCCGCGGCCCCGCCGGCCGCGAACCGGGGCTCCGGCGCGGCCGGCGGGCGCCGGGACGCTCGCGGCTCGCTCGGGGGTGAGGACGGTCATCAGGCTTTTCCTTCCAGCACGGTCAATCCCCGTTCGCGGAGCGCGGCGACGGCGTCGGCTTGCGTCTGCCGGACGGCGGTGGCCAGGGTCGCGCCGCCCGTCTTCACCCCGCTCATCCGGTCGACGACGGTGGAGAAGATCCGCAGGGCGTTGGGGCCCCACGTCCAGTCCGGGACGCGGCGGGCGGCTTCGTCGAGCACGTCGTACACCGGGGTGCCGAGGAAGAACCCACCCTTGTACGCCTTCCTGGCGACGTCCCGGCTCGGCAGGTAGCCGGGGAAGGGCGTGGTGAACGTCGTGCCGATCTTCGCGACGGCCGGGTCGGTGCTCAGCCAGCGCAGAAACTTCACGGCCGCTTCGGGCACCTTGCTTTCGGCCGAGACGGCGAACGCGCTGCCGCCCTGCACGCCGTTGGCCGGCACGCCGTCCCAGGTCGGCATGGTGGTGACCGCCCACCGGCCCTTGTCCTGCGGGATGGACTTGTTGAGGGTGCCGACGCTCCAGGAAGCGCCGAGCAGGCCCCACAGCCGGCCCTGGTGCATCGCGCCGATCCAGTCCTGGTCGCCGGTCGGCGCCGTGGCGACCAGGCCGTCGCGGATCATGCCCTGCCAGAAGTCCGCGGTGCGCAGGGTGCCCGCGCCGTCGATGTCCACGCGCCAGGCGCCGCCGTCGACCCGCCACCACGGTTCGCCCGCCTGCCAGCACATCCCGGCGAAGAAGGAGCCGTCGTTGAGCGGGAACGTCGTCAGGCGCGCGGCCGGGTCCGCCTTCCGCACGGCCTGCGCGGCGGTGCGGAACTCGTCCCACGTGCGCGGCACCGCGATCCCGTGCCGGTCGAACAGGTCCTTGCGGTAGTAGAGCACCATCGGCGCGAGGTCCATCGGCACGGCCCAGGTGCGCCCGCCGGGCCGGACGCCCTGCCAGGCCGCGGGGGAGTAGCCGCGCTCCAGGTCCGCCACGTCCGCGGTGAGGTCGCGCAGCCCGCCCGTGGTGAGCAGCTGCGGCAGCCCCTGGTACTCGGCGTGCAGGATGTCCGGGGCGTTGTGGGCGCGCAGCGCGTTGGTCTGCTGGGCGTAGCCGCCCTTGAGACCGGACGCGATCACGTTGAGCTCCACCGAGATGTCCGGGTGCGCGGCGTTGAACGCGGCGATGTACTTGTCCATGCCGGTCAGCCAGGACCAGACGCGCACGCGGGTGGCCCCGGAGGCCGTGGTCGTCGAGGACCCGCACCCGCCGAGCAGTCCGGCGGCCGCGAGCCCGGCCGAGGCGGTCAGGAACGTCCGGCGGGGCAGGCCCGCCGATCCCCGAAGCGTCATTGCTTCCTCCGTCGAAGTGATGGCTGCCACTTTCAGCTTGTGCCATAGTTCGAGTCAACAATTTGCGGCAGAAGCGATCAGAAACGAACAGAAGCGAAAGGAGGAGCGCGTGGCCGTGCGTGCTCCGGTGCCGGTCCCGGACGTCCGGGACCGGGCGGTCTGGGACGCCGTCGACGAGGCTGTCCTGCTGGCCGAGGCCTCGGCCGTGCTCGCGCGCCCGGCGCCGGTCCTGACGGCGACGGCGTGGGCGAGGACGTTCCGCGACGGCGTGCGGACGGACTACGAAGACGCCGCCCGCGAACTTCGCGAGCGCGTGACGTCGCTGGTCCTGGCCGCGGTCCTCACCGGTGAGGTGCCGCCGGAGCCGGTGCCGTTCCTGGACGGCGCGATCGACGGGCTGGTCGCGCTGGCCGAGGCGACGACGTGGTGCTGGGCGCCCCACGACCGGCACGCCACCCGGCGCGGGGAGGTGCTGGCCGACCCCGATGACCCGTTCCTCGACTTGGGCGCGGCCGAGGTCGCGTCCCTGTTCGCCTGGGCCGACCACGTCCTGGGCCCGCACCTCGACCTCCGGGCGCCGGGGCTGCGCCGACGCCTGCGGCGCGAGGTCGAGATCCGCGTCCTGACGCCGTTCGAGCGGATCCGGGACTGGCACTGGCTCGGCCTGGACGGCGACGCGCACAACTGGAACCCGTGGATCCACAGCGGCGTCCTCACGGCCGCGCTCCTGCTCGTGGCGGACGAGCGGCGACGGCGGCTGGTCGACCTGGTCGTCGAAGGGCTGGGCCACTACCTCGCCGTCCTGCCCGACGACGGCGGCGTCGACGAGGGTGTCGCCTACTGGTGGCACGGCGCCTGCCGGCTGCTGGAGACGCTCGACCTCCTGGCCGGCGCGGGTGGCCCCGACATCCGGGATCTTCCCGTGCTGGCCCCGCTGATCCGCTTCCCGCACCGGATGCACCTGGGCGGCGACGCGTACGTCAACGCCGGGGACGGCCCGGCTCGCCTGTCGCCGGCGCAGCCGTGGCACGTGCTGCACCGGTGGGGCGAACGGCTCGGCGACGCCGAAGTCCGCGCCTTCGCGGTGAGCCGGGCGCGGGCGGGCGGCCGGCTCGTGTGGCCGTCGGCCGGGCTCGGCCGCGCGCTGACCGGGCTGGCCGACCCGCGCTGGCGGCGGGCGGTGGCGGCGGAACCGGCCGGCACCTGGTTCTCCCGCGAGGAATGGCTGCCGCGGGTCCAGGTGCTCGTGGCCCGGGAGACGGCCGGCACGCCGCGCGGGCTGACCGTGGCGGTCAAGGCCGGGCACAACGGGGAGCGGCACAACCACCTCGACGTCGGTTCGTACTGGGTCGGGGTCGACGGCGTGCCCGTCGTGGTGGACGTCGGCCAGCCGACCTACACCGCCGCCAGTTTCGGGCCGGACCGGTACCGGGCGTGGCCCCTGCGCGGCGAATGGCACAACGTCCCCGAGCCGGGCACTCAGCAGGAACCGGGGGAAACCCATGGCGCGCGGGACGTCCGGGTGGACCTCGCGGCGGCCGCGGCGTGCTTTTCGGCGGACCTGGCCGGCGCCTACCCGGCCGGGCCGCCTCGCTGGATCCGGACGGTGCGGCTGGTCCGCGCCACCGGGGACGCCGCCGCCCACGTCCTGGTGGCGGACGAAGGGTCTTCCCGTCCGTTCCGGCTCCGGCACGTCCTGGCGGGGGAAGTCGAGCTGGGCGACGGCGAAGCGTTCGTCGTCCACAGTGGATCGCGGGTCCTGCGGCTGAGCTGGGACGCCCGGTCCGCCACCCCGGAGCTCGAACGAAGGCCGCTGGACGACCCGCTGCTGCGGGCCGCGTGGGGTGACCACCTGACCCGGCTCACCCTGCTGGTGGCCGGCGGCCCGGCCGCGGTCCGGTTGGAGCAGGTCCGGTGATGCTCGCGTCGGAACGGCACCAGATCATCCTTTCGCTGGTGCGCGAGCACGGCGCGGTCCGGCTCGCCGAACTCGTGGACCGGCTCGGCGTCACCTCGGTCACCGTGCGGCGGGACGTCACCGAGCTGGCCGACCGCGGCCTGCTGACGCGGGTGCACGGCGGCGTCACGCTGACTCGGCCGCGTGGTGGCCAGCCGGAGCCCGGCCGCGCCCCGTCGGCGTTCGGCCCGGCCGTCCCCGGCGCGCTGGTCGGCATGGTCGCGCCGTCGGTGGAGTACTACTGGCCGCCGGTGATCCAGGGCGCGCAGGCCACCGTGGCCGCGGCCGGCGGCCGGCTGGTCCTGCGGGCGTCCAGCTACGACGCGGCGGAGGACCGCCGTCAGGTCACCAAGCTGCTCGAGCGCGGCGTGCAGACGCTGCTGGTCGCCCCGGCGACCAGCGGGCGGGGCGCGCTCGAACTGCTGCGCTGGCTGGGTTCGCTCGCCGTGCCCGTGGTCCTCGTCGAACGCCTGCCGCCGCCGGAGCTGCCGACCCTGGCCCTGGACGCCGCCACGACGGCGCACGCCCTCGGCGCGGGCCTGGCCGTGCGTCACCTGGTCTCCTTGGGGCACCGCGGGGTCGGCCTCGTCACGGCCCGGTCCAGCCCGACCAGCCGCGCGCTGCGCACCGGCTGGCGGGAGGCGACCGAGTCGCTGGGGCTGGACCCCGGCGCGGCGCTGGACCTCGACGTCCCGGTCTACGGCTCGCCGGGCTGGGCGGGGGAGTACGACGCCCTGCTGGAGCGCTGCCGCCGGGCCGGGGTCGGTGCCCTGCTCGTGCACTCCGACCGCGAGGCGATCGGCCTGATCGAACGGGCCCGCGACGGCGGCGTCGCGGTGCCCGGCGAGCTGGCGGTGGTCACCTACGACGACGAGGTCGCGGCGGCGTCCGATCCGCCGCTGACCGCGGTGTGCCCGCAGAAGCACCGGCTCGGCGTGGTGGCCGCGGAGCTCGCGCTGGCCCGCCTCGCCGACACGACCGAGCGGCCCGTGCACCGCCTCCAGCTGTGGCCGACGCTCGTCGTGCGTGAATCCTGCGGGAGCGCCCCGGCCTGAGCCTCTCGAGCGGGGCCGGATGCGCCCCAATGTGGCGTTGGGTGCGTTGGATGCACCGAACGCCACATTGGGTGCGTTGGATGCACCGAACGCCACATTGGGTGCGTTGGACGCACCCAACGCCACATTGGGGCGTTTGCGGGTCGTCCTTCCGTGAACGTGTCCGGGTCGATCGGACGTTTCACGACCGGGCCGCGGCCGCGGTGCTTTCGCCGGCGACGAGCCGAGGGGTGACCGAAAACGGCTCGGTCCCCGGTGCGCCGTCGAGCTGGCGCACGGCCCGCTTGACGGCCAGCGCGCCCAGCTCGCGTGCCGGGATCACCACCGCGGTGGGCCGGATCCGCTGTTGCCCCGCCACGGCGGCCGAGCACACGGCCACGACGGAGACGTCGCCGGGCACCCGCAGCCCCCGGTGCCGGAGGGTCGTCATGACCGGGGCGAGTGCCGCTTCGTCGTGGACGACCAGCCCGGTCGGCCCGCCGGTGGTGAGCAGCTCGTCCAGGCAGTGCGTGACGTCTTCGGGCGTGGGCGCGCACGGCCGGGAAACCGCCCGCACGCCTTGGCGGGTGGCGGCGCGCCGGAAGTCCTCGGCGAAGCCCTTCAGGTAGCGGAGCCGGCGGCCGGGCGGCGAGGCGGGGACAAGGTGGGCGATCGACCGGTGGCCGAGGTCGGCGAGGTGGGTGACGCACGCCCGGCCGGCCGGCGCGAAGTCGAGGGTCACCGACGACAGGCCGCGGTGCCGTCCGGGTGCGCCGACCAGCACGGCGGGCCGGCCCGAGGCGAGCAGGAGGGGCACTCGCGGGTCGTCGTCCCCGGCGTCCAGCACGATCACCGCGTCGGCCAGCGCGGCCGACGTCACCCGGTGCAGGCCAGCAGTGCCTTCGTCGTCGGTGACCAGCAACAGGTCGAAGCCGAGTTCGCGGGCGGCTTCCGCGGCCGCGGAGAAGAACTCCATTTCCATGCCCAGTAGCCCTTCGCGGGGCAGGGGCGCCGCCACCGCCAGCACGCCGGCGCGGGCCGGGGCGGGTGAGCCGGTGCGGCGCCGGTACCCGAGCGCGCGGATGCTCTCCTCGACCCGCCGCCTCGTCGCCGGCGAGATCGTCCGTTTCCCGGTGATCACGTAGGACACGGTGCTCGCCGAGACGCCGGCGGCGTGCGCCACGTCGGCGATCGTCACCACACCGCGGCCGGCTTCGGACGGCTCGTCCGCCACGTCGCGGAAATTCGTCATTTTCGAGGGCTTTCTCGCAGGCATTGTCCGGTCGTTGTCCGGCTGGGAGTTAGCGCTAACACTCGGTGGGGAAGTTGACCATAATGCTGGGCAATGACGCTGGTCAAGCCACCTTCGTCGGGTCGTCGAAGAGTGCCTGGACCAGTTCATTCCCCGGCGTGGCAGTCGGTCACCGCCATGCCGCGGTCGCCGCCGCGGGCCAGGGCGATGAAACCGAACGGGGTCGATTCGCCGGGCTTCAGCACCCCATTCCACTCGGCGCTCGCGATCACCGAGGTGGCGCCGGTCCGCACCAGCCGGCCGATCCGGTTGTGTCGAACCGATAGCGGTGTCCCGATCGATCAGTTCGACCGGCAGCCGAGCACCGGAATACCGGGTTCGCCCGTGCCGTCCTGGTTCAGCCCGAACGAGACCGACGCGTCCGGTTCGAGCACGGCGTTCCAGCCCGCGTCGGTGACGGTCACCGTCGATCCGGCCCGGGTGAGCGTGCCGTTCCAGAGGTCCCGGATGCCGGTCCCGCCGGGCAGTTCCCACGTCACCGTCCAGCCGGTGAGCCGCGCCGGCCCCTCGTTGTGGACGGTCACCCGCGCCTGGGCGCCCCCGGGCCAGGAGTTCGTCAGCTCGTACCGCGCGGCGCACCCGGCGCGGTACGGGAGGACGGGCGCGCCGGGTGCGCGCGCCGGTGGTGGCACGGGTGCTGGCGCCGTGGTGGTGTCGCGGACGGTGTGACTGGTGGTCACCGTCGTCCGGGGATACTCGCTGGGGGCCGCGGTGGTCTCGGCCCGGTCCCTGAGAACGAGGCCGGCCGCCACGCCCGCGGAGGTCAAGCACACCACGGCGGCGCTCACGGCGACGCGGCGTGGCCTTCCCGGCCGCCGGGGGACCACCGCGGCGGCCGTCCCGGCCGCGGGGTGCTCCACCGCGGCCAGCAGGTCCACCGCCTCCGGCATCGACGGCCGCGCGGCGGGATCGCGCTCGAGCATCCGCACCAGCACGTCGGCGAGCGGGCCGCCGTGGGACGGCGGGGTGAGCTGGTTCTCGGTGATCCGCCGCAGCAGCGTGATCGGGTCGCCGCTGGTGCCGAACGGCGGCGCGCCCTCGAGTGCGGTGTAGAGCGTGGCGCCGAGCGAGTACACGTCGGACGGGAGGCCGCCCTCGCCGCCCTGGGCGATCTCCGGGGCCAGGTAGGGGAGGGTGCCGACGAGGACGTCCTCACCGGGAGCGGGCTGCTCGCCGAGCGCGCGCGACACCCCGAAGTCCGTGATCCTCGCGGTGCCGTCGTCGGTGACCAGCACGTTGTCCGGCGTGACGTCGTGGTGGAGGATCCAGTCCGCGTGCGCGGTGGCCAGCGCCTCGCCGACCTGCCGCCCGAGCCGGGCGACGTCGCGCACCGGCAGCGGTCCCCGTTCGACGAGGAGATCGCTCAGCGACCGCGCGGGCACGTACTCCATGACCAGGTACATCGATCCGGCGTCTTCGAACACGTCGTGCACCGTGATGGCGTGCGGGTGTCTCAGCCGGGAAGCCAGCCGTGCCTCGCGGACGGCCCGTTCGCCGGTGTCGCCGGCCGTGGCCGGGCCGGCGGTGGTCTCCCGCGGGAACTGCTTGACCGCCACCAGGCGGTCCAGCCGCTCGTCCCTGGCCTGCCACACCAGGCTCGTCGCGCCGCGGCCGATGTGGCCCAGGAGCCGGTACCGCCCGTTCACGAGCTGTTCCTCGAAAGCCACCAGTACCCCTGCGCTCGCCGATGTCCAGTTTCTAGCAGACGACCGGGGGGCCGCGGCGACTGCTTGCACGCAACCGTTACCGGAATCGACGAGTTCGACATCCGCGGCGGTGGTCCCGCTGATTCGGGCGCCGAACAGCGACTTCGACGAATTCGCCGCACGCCGAAGAGCCGGCCCGCGGTTGCCCACGGGCCGGCTCTCCGGCGTTCGGTCAGCTGGTCAGGCGTTGCACGTCTTGTTGCGGTTGATGCAGTTGACGAGCTGGTTCATGATGCTCTGCGACATGACGTTGGCGAAGTCGTCGTGGTCGGACAGCGGGTTGTGTTTCTCCGTGGGGAACGAGTCCACTTTGTACTGCTTCTTGACCTGGATGTCGTGCGGGATGTCGTAGACGAGGCTGATCCGCAGCTGCGGCACCGCCTTGAAGCCCGCGCCGCACCGGCCGTTCTTGTCCGGGAAGACGATGTGCGTGCGGTGGTTGGCGCTGTCGGTGTTCTTGCCGTCCCAGCAACTCGGGAAGGTGTGGATCCGTTCGACCTTGCTGCCTTCGGGGCAGATCGGGTACTTGTCGGTCAGCCGGTTTTCGAACCCGGTGCAGGTCCACGCCGCCCGGGTGTTCTTCGTCCCGTTGATCGACGGCTTGGCGTCGCCGGTGAGGACGCGGAGGAACTTCGGCATCGCGGTGACCGGGCCCGCCGGGCTGCCGTGGAACGTGATGCCGACCTTCGCCGGGCGCTGGATCTCGCCGTCGTTCTCGGGCAGTTCGTTGTTCGCGTCCGGTCCGGGCAGCGGCTGCGCGGCCCCGCCGTTGTTCTGCCCGTTACCGCCGTTGCCGGCCTGCGCGCCGAGCGTGCAGGGGGCGAGGGCGTCGAGGCCCTGCGGTTTGGCGGCGGTGCGGCCGATGGCGATGGCCATGCGGTCGATGGTGGCGACGCGCTTGTCCTTGAGCGGGCCGAGGATGGCGTTCTGGACGAAGTTGGGGCCGCCCTGGCCCTGGGTGTCGACCAGCCGCTTGTTCGCTTCCTGGAGCTGCGTGTTCAGCAGCTGGAGGTTGCGGTCCACCTCGGCCTTCGCCGAGGCCGGGACGGCGGGGAGCTTGCCGGCGACGTCCGGGCAGGTGATCTGCTGGGCCGCCGCGCCGCCGGGGGCGCCACCGCCGTTGCTCGCGGGGTTCCCGCCGGTGCCGGCCTGCTCCTTGAGCGCGCAGGGGGCGAGGGCGCCGAGACCCTGTGGCTTGGCGGCGGTGCGGCCGATGGCGATGGCCATGCGGTCGATGGTGGCGACGCGCTTGTCCTTGAGCGGGCCGAGGATGGCGTTCTGGACGAAGTTGGGGCCGCCCTGGCCCTGGGTGCTGATCAGCCGCTTGTTCGCTTCGTCGATCTGGGTGTCGAGCAGTTCGAGGTTGCGGTTGACCTCGGCCATGGCCGAGTCGGGGACGTCGGGCAGCTTGCTGGCGACGTCCGGGCAGGCGATCACCGGGGTCGCGCCGGCCTGGGCCGCCTCGTCGCGGTCGCCGTCGGGGGACTTCGCCGGCGGGTTCTTCTCTTCCTCGCCGGTGTCGATGCGCACCACCGGCCAGAAGTAGGCGGACTTGTCGCCGTTCTTGCACGTGGTGCCCGCGGCGTCGAGGCTCTTGTTGTTCGAGTCCGCGTTGGACGAGAGGTTGCCGACGTAGTCGTGCAGGTGCTGGGCGCCGTTGCGGATGCCGGGCTGGGCGACGAAGTTGTCCGGGTTGAAGTGGCCGTTCTCGTTGCGGCCGCAGTCCACGGTGAAGGTGCCGGTGGACGCGCCGCGGGAGTTCGCGGGTTCCGCGTTGTTCGGGGCAACCTTGAGGATGTCGATGTAGAGCGCCGGATCGGCTTCGTCGGCGCTGGCACTGCCGGGATCGCCGAACGTGGTCGAGATGGCGATTCCGCCGGCGGCCACGGCGAGCGCGAGGACGCCGGTCGCGATCTTGGTTCGGCGGGAAATGCGGTGTCTTCCCGTGTTTCCGGGCATGAGGGAACTCCGAAGGGTTGAGGCAGCGCGAACGGACAGGATCGACCGCCGCGGTTGCGCGTACTGCCGGGTGGGGACGAAGAAAGGAAGCCGCTGTCCTGGCGTCAGCGGGAACGGCGGCGAAGCCGGTCGCGAAAGGGGGTCGGTCTCGGACCTGTGCTCGCCGCGGGGAAGCCCGGACCGTCGAGGCCGGCGCGGATCGGTCGGAGTGATCCGCGGCTCGCCGTGGGCCGGGTGGCCAGGTTTGCGATAGTCCTCCTTCTGCGACCCGTGGGTTGTTAGCGGTAACAATGCCCGATCTTCGGGCCGGTGGTCAATTCTTCCGGGGGATCAAAGTGGTGCGGGCACGGCGGTAATCGTGACTCGCGCGAGCCCCGTTGTCCAGAGTGGACAGGGCCGAAGAAATAGTTCGGAAATGTGGTGAACCGAAGTGAACCGCGGTACGTGTACCCCGGTGAAGCGCGTGATCTGCGCGCCACTGACCGGTCTTCGCGCCACCTGCGGCGGGAGGCCGGCGAGACGCGCGCGGGGCCGGCGGCGGGGCCCCGGTTCCCCGAATGTCATGAACGACTCGTTCACCGCGTCCGACGACGCGAAGAGTCGTTCATGACGTCCGGGCATCCGGATGGCGGCCGCTGGAGCGGTGGCCACCGGCCACCGCGGAGGGCGTACCGTGTGGGCATCGCGGTTCAACCGGCAGCCGTCCACTCGTTCCCCCTGCGTCCGTCCGCAGGCGGTCCGGGGAGCGGGCCCCGGTGCCTCGGCTTCCCGGCCGTACCTCGCCAAGAGGAGGCCGTGTGCTCGACCAGATCACCGCCGCGCACTTCCGCGTCGACCTTCCGTCCGCGATGACCATGGTGGTGACCGCCACGGCGGAAGCCACCGTGGTGGCCGTCCGCGGAGAGATCGACCTGGCGGTGCTCGGTCGGCTCAGGAGCCGGCTGGAGGAAGAAATCGGCCTCGCGCCGCGGGCACTGGTCCTCGACCTCACGGGAGTGACCTTCTGCGGAGCGGGCGGGATCACGGAACTGCTGGCCGCGGCGTCGGAAGCGCGCGCCCGCGGGGTGCCGTTCGCGATCGCCGCGGCGCACCGCGCGGTGCTGCGCCCGGTCTCGGCCCTGCGGCTGGAGCAGGTGCTGCCCCTCCACCGCGGCGTCGCCGCCGCGCTGGACCGGCTGGCCGTGCTGCCCCGGTTGCGGGCCCCTCGCTGAGGCCCGAGGAGGTGAAGACCGTGTCCGAGCCCGACCCGTACGCCCTGCTGGGCGTCGCCACGACCGCGACGGCCCGCGAGATCGCCGCCGCCTTCCGGCGCCGGGTCCGGCAGCTGCACCCCGACGCCCCGGACGGCGACGGCGACCGGTTCGCCGCGGTGGTGGCGGCCTACGACCTGCTGCGTGACCCGCGCCGGCGCGCCGAGTTCGACCGGCGGCGTGGCCGGGGCATCCCGGTGCCGGTGCGCCGTCACCCCGGCCGGGCCACCCCGGCCGAGCCGGACCTGCGCGCCGGACCGGTGCGCCACCACCGGCGCTGACCCCGGCGGCGTAACCCTCCACAGTGGACCGCCGAACCCTGGCCCGAAGCCGGCTGGTGTCCTCCGACGACCGCCATCCGGGTGTGGAACCGGCCCTCCGGAGTCAGCCGCTCCGGGGACTTCCCCGTCGTCCGAGGGTGAAATACGGCAGGCAAACGTGGTAACGGCTTGTGATCAGTCGATGACGGCTACTAGCCTGGCGAAGAGAGGGGTGGTTGAGCAGAAGCCGCAGGTCCCTGTCTTGCTGGTCATACGGGGAGTGGTTTTGGCGTGGCGTCGTTCGGTTTCCCGCCGGGACGGTTGCGGGTGTCGAGTTCGCATGGTGAGCCTTTGGTGCTGGCCCTGTCCGGTGAGCTGGACGTCGGGACGGTGCTCATCGTGGTGCGGGCCGTGGCCGCCGCGCTGGCCGCGCGTCCGGCACCGCAGGTGATCGTGCTGGACCTGGCGGATCTGCGTTTCCTCGGCGCGGCGGGCGTCCGCGTGCTGTGCGCGGCGGCCGATCACGCCGCCGCCGAGAGCACCACGCTCAGGGTCGTCACCGGCGGCAACTCGGAGGTGGAGCGGGCGCTGCGGCTGAGCGGGATGGACCGCGTGCTCGACGTCTACCCCGATCGCGTCGCGGCGGTGCGCGCCGGCGACCGCCACGACTTCCTCCGGCTGGCCACCCGGATGTGGGAATCCTGACGCCTGATGGGGTGCTGATCACCCTCGCGTCGTAACGACGTGACAAAGTCGTGCGACGTGCTCCCCGGCGGGGCCATTCGGCCCAGTACGGGAGGCACGGATGCTCACGGAAGGCCCTGACCTGCGCCTGGCCGAGGTGGACGCCGAGCGGGCGCCTGGTCGCAGTGTGCTGGCCGGCGCGTTCGCGCTGCTGGAGGTGCTGGCCGCCGCCGAAGCCGAACTGGGGCTCACCGAAGTCGCCCGCCGGGCGGGGCTGCCCAAGTCCACCGCGCACCGGCTGCTCGAGCAGCTGTGCGGGATGGGCGCGGCCGAGCACCGGATCCGTGGCTACGGTGTCGGGCCGATGTTCGGCCGGCTGTGCGAAGGGCGCGGCCGGGTGCACGCCTGGATCCGCGCCGCCGTCGGCAGGCCCGCGATCCGGCTGGCCAAGCTGTCGAGGACCGACGTCGTGGTCTGCGTGCTTTCCGGTTCCGAGGTCCTCGTGGTCGCGACGTTCGCCGGGCACTCGGCCCGGCTCCCGGTGGTCCGGCCGGGCACGGTCCTGCCGTCGCCGACCCCACCGGCCCAGGTGCTGCTCGGCGGTGACGCCGGATCGCCGCCCCGGGACGTGCTGGCCGGGGTGGTGGCCGGGCGATCCTGTGCGGCGGCCCCGATCCACGCCCCGGACGGGCGCGTCGTCGCCGCGCTGGGGGTGCTGAGCGCGTCGGTGGGCGAGCTGGCGCGGTTGCGGCATCTGGTGCTGACCGCCGCGGCGGAGGCGGGTCGGGAGCTGATCGGATTTCCGCGGAGTCTCTGAGCGGTCCCGGGCCCGGGTTGTCGTGAATGGACTCTTTCGGTGGTGCTGGTGCGAATCCGGCCGCGCGTGCCGACCGTCCCCGTGAGCCGGGTCCGCTGAGCGGACCCGGATCTTCCCGGAGATCCATCCCCTTTGTCAGGCTCGCCCGGTCGGCGCCGGTCTTCCGTGCGCCCACGACGGTGGAGGGTGATCATGGGCTCCAAAAGGTGGCTCGTACTGACCACGACGTTCGCGCTGTCGCTCGGCGGCGCCGTGGTGACGGCCGTTCCGGCGCACGCGGCGAGTCCCGGCGTCACCACGCTGGTGAACGCGCTCGCCGCCCCGGCGAACAGCTTCGCGACCTGGTCGAAGGGCCTCGGGACCCTCGGCGGGCTCGCCAAGGCGCTGCCCGCCGTCCAGACCAGCCCGGGTGCCGCGCTCGGGTTCGACACCCTGGCCCAGGAGGCCTTCCACGCCGGCGCCGACAAGCTGGCCGACGCGGTCGACGACGCCGACCTCGACATCGACCAGCCGATCACCCTCACCGCCGACCGCGCCGGGACGCTGAAGACGACGCTGAACACCGTCGGCGAGGACAAGAAGCTCGACCTCACCCTCACGGTCTCCCGCGTGCTGCAGAACCAGGCGCTGACCATCCCGCTCCCGATCGGCGACGGCACCAACGCCCCGCAGTCGGCGTTCTCGTCCACCGGCGGCGCGCGGCTCACCGTCGGCACCACGCTGAAGCTGACCTTGATCTGGGACAAGGCGCACGACAAGGCCTACTTCGTCAACGACGGCACCACGCCGTCGCTCACCGTCGACGCCGAAGCGAACTTCCCCGACGCGGCCGCCGTCAATGCGGTCAGCGCCGCCGTCGGCATCCTCGGGGTGAAGCTCGTCGACACCGATTCCTCGCTGGACCTCAAGGCGCACTTCGCCGCCACCGTCAACGATCCGGACAACGACGGACGGCTGGCCTTCACCAATTTCGACGGCACCGCCGGGGAACTCGCCCAGAACGGCTCGCTCGCCGGGCTGGTCAGCTTCGGCTTCGCGAGCCCGGCCGGGTCCCTGAACGCCTCCCTGCACCTGGCCGCGGCACCGGCGAGCTCGTTCTCCCTCGACCTTCCCGCGGTGGACGCCAAGATCGGCGTCAGCTGGCCCGACCTCGCCACCGGCGCCCCGCAGATCACGCCGACCGGCCTGGCCACCGTCGGCCCGTTCCTCAACATGACCCCGCGCGACCTGGCCACCGGCCTGGCGCAACTGGCCACGACGCTGACCTCGATCCAGCGGGCGAAGTGGGGCGACGCGGCGAACCCGGCCGGCAACCTCGACCTGCCGTTCCTCAAGGGCACCCTGGCCGACGCGATCCAGCTCAACGAGTCGATCAAGAAGTTCCTGCAGGACAACACCAAGACCGCGGCGGACCCGGCGCAGGCCGGCGAACCGCTGTTCGTGTCGCTGCAGCAGCTGCTGGACAAGCTCAACACCGCGGCCAACCTGCCCGGCGGCGGCAAGATCGGCGTCTCCGACGTCCACTTCCCGCCGGGCTCGGCGAAGCTCGACTTCAAGCTCACGTTGTCCCGCGAGGCACCGGCGACGGCCGTGGACCTCAACGCGGCCGCGGCCGCCGCGTCCGGCCCGGCGGGCAGCCCGGCGAAGACGACCTACACGCAGACCACCCTGAAGGACGAAAACCAGAGCTGGAAGCCGGGGGAGTTCGCGGGACGGCACGTCGTCGCCGGCGCGGCCGGGGCGACGGTCGAGAACAACGACGAGCACACGCTCTTCCTGCAGGCACCCGGCTGGACGCCGGTCGTCCCGGTCACCGGCGCCCCGTACACGATTTCCGGGATGCAGGGCGACGTCGGCGTCGTCCAGCTCGGCAACGACCTGAAGACCGGCGGCCGCGGTGTCGCCGAGGCGAACGCGGTCAACGCCACCGCGAAGGTCAAGCCCAGCTACGACGCGGCGGTCACGCTCGTGCTCGACCTGCGGAACCCGGTCGTGCACACCCCGCCGATCGAGCAGAAGAACCCGGACGGCAGCACCACGCTGGTCGCCGCCACCCCGACCGGCCCGGACCGGGTGCTGCTGCGCACGTCCGGCAGCCCCGCGCTCGTCACCGCCGACTTCCCGATGGACGCCGGCGTCGACATCTTCGCCAACGCCGGATTCCTGCAAGTGGAGCTGAAGGGCGCGGCGCACGTCTGCCAGACGGAAGCGGGCGCCGACTGTGCCGGGACACCTGCCGCCGGCGACCACATGCTGCAGGTGAACCTCAAGGACCAGGGCGACCTGACCTTCGGCGCGGTCGTGGACAAGCTGCTGCACGATCCGGGGTCGCTGCTCGACTTCCAGGTGCACGTCCGCGGCGCGGGCGGTGTCGACGCGAGCGCGCCCGGCACGAGCGACTTCCTGCACGGCGCCTCCGCGCACGCCGGGTTCACCTGGGCCGACCTCACGAAGCTCGCCGGGCCCGACGGCCCGCAGTTCAGCGCGGGCGATCTTTCCGAGCTGGCGAACTTCGACTTCGACCCGGCCAACCCGAAGGCGCTGTTCTCGATCATCCTCAAGACGCTGCAGACGCTCAACGCGTCGATCAGCGACGCCTCGCCGTCGGGCGCCGCGGTGTTCGGCACCAAGATCCCGCTCGTCGGCCGCTCGCTGCGGGACCTGCTGCGCGCCGACGAAGCCGGCTCCGGCCCGACCGTGAGCTACGGGTCCAACTTCGTGAAGGACACCGCGCGCACTGTCCAGAAGGGCAACACGTTCCCGGACACGCTCGTCGGGCGCACGGTCGTCGCCGGTACGCAGGTGGGCGTGGTCGGGTCGGTCACGTCCGACACCCTCTTCCTGGTGGGCCCCTGGGCCTCCCAGCCGTCGCCCGCGACGCCCTACGTGGTCCGGTCCGAGCTGGACGACGTGATCTCGCTGCTGGAGGCGGCGCCGTCGGACAACCTGCAGCGGCTGGTTCAGACGATCAACACGCGGTTCAAGGGCAGTGTGCCGGTGCAGTTCGAGTACGCCGAGCCCGCCGGGACGCCGTCGCTGATCGTCCGGCTGGACTGGAAGCGCGCGTACCACACCAGCACGCCGGTGCAGTTCGATTTCAGCCTGCCCGCGGGCAGCCAGCGGGTCGCCGGCGTGCAGGGTGACGGCTCGGTGTCGCTCGGCGTGGGCGGCGAGGTCAAGATGGGCCTGGTCGTCCCGCTGCAGCCCGGTTCCGGGCCGGCCGACGCGAACGCCCTGCGGGTGCTCGACGACTCGAAGATCGGCGTGAAGCTCGACGCGACCGTGGAAAACGCCACCATCGCCACGACACTGGGCCCGCTGAGCGTTTCGCTCGGCGACCCGAAGTCGGCGGACAAGGCGACCGCGAAGGCGTCCTACTCGATCGATCTCGCCAAGAGCGGGGGCACCGGCGCGCCGGTCACCTTCACCGACTTCCTGGGCGCGGTCGGGCCGGAGATCAACGCCGGGAGCACCGCGGTGGACTGTAGTCTCGACGGCGGCACACCGCTGGCCCTGTGCGCCAAGTTGCCGTTGTACATCAGCGAAGACGGCGGCACGACCTACAGCAAGGTGATCACCGACGACGCCAAGCCGAACAACTTCGCCCTGCGCCTGCCGAAGTCGACCACGCCCGGCGACTACTTCGACCTCGGCGGCGCGGCCGTCGACGGCCACCCCCGGCTGGAGACGCCGGATCCGGACCTGCTGGGCCAGGAGCTCGCCAACCGGTTGATCGACTTCGGCCGTCTCGACGGCCTCGACAGCTACCTCAACCTGGTGGAGCAGGCCCTCAACACGGCCAGTTTCGGCGGCAAGCTGCCGCTGCTCGGCGACGACCTCCAGCAGGGCGCGGACTTCGTCGGCAAGCTGCGCACGGCGATCCACACCGCGCTCGACCAGCTGCCCGCGGACGGCCACTTCACCGACATGGCCGCGGTCCGCGGCTGGGTGAACGACCAGCTCGGGCAGAAACTCGCCGACGCGCACCTCAACCCGGACACGGTCACCGTGGACACCGTGTGCAAGACGCCGCTCGGCACGGTGAGCGCCCCTGCGGTCGCGCTGCACAGCGGAGCGACGGCCGGGAGCAAGACCTACCGGTACGTCGTCGCGTCCTACGTGACGATCAACGGCGTGAAGAAGCCGGCCAAGGCGAGCGATCCCGGCTCGATCGCGAACGGGCCGGACACACTGTCCACAACGGACTCAATGGACGTCTCGTGGACCAAGGTCGACAGCGCGACCGGGTACCAGGTGTTCCGTGAGGACGGCGGCACCTTCAAGCTGGTCAAGGACGTCGGCGACACCGGCAAGTTCACCGACGACGGCACCCTGCCCCTCGGCGCCGTGCCGGAAAACCCGGCCCAGAACCCGCAGCCGCACGACTGTGCGTACAGCGACCTGGACGCGGTCACGATCAGCGTGAACGTCAGCCAGGGCGACTTCAGCGGCGACCTGCTGAAGTGCACCGGCTTGCCGGCCGGTCACGAGTGCCTCGAGAAGACCGTGCCGCTGGACCTCGGCATCCCCGGGTTCTCGCTCAAGGCCGACGCCGGCGCGGGCCCCGGGGTGCAGCTCGGCTGGCGGCTGCACCTGGCCATGGGCATCAGCCGCAGTGAGGGGTTCTTCGTCAGCACCAAGGACTCCCCGCAACCCGAGTTCGCAGTCGGGCTGAACGTCACGCTGCCGGACAAGATCAACGCGCAGCTCGCGTTCATCAACATCACCGCGGAGAACTGCACCAAGCAGAAGAGCGCCGACGAGTGCAACGCCGCGGCCGCGCCGGCGAACGACGCGGGCGTCCTGCCGCTGTTCGGGGGTGCCTTCAAAATCGACCTGATCGCGCCGGACGACCCGACCGGTGGCCGCCTGCACCTGACCGACCTGCAGAACGCCGGGCTCGACCGGCTGGCCGACGTCAAGCTGCACGCGAGCGCGGACATCAACTGGCTGCTCAAGGCACGCCCGGGTGACGACGCCGGCTTCCCGGGCATCCAGGCCAACTTCCGGCTGCACTGGGCGTGGAACAACGCCAAGCCGGGCACCAACAGCGCCGGCGACGGCAACAACCCGTTGACGCTGGCCTTCGACAAGGTCGGGATCGACACCGGCGAGATCTTCGGCAAGATCCTCAAGCCGATCCTGGACAAGATCAAGCAGGTGACCGGCCCGCTCGACCCGGTGATCAAGACGCTTTACGCGCCGATCCCGGTGCTGTCGGACCTGTCCCACCTGGTCGGCGGCGACGACGTGACCCTGGTGTCCATCGGCAAGGCGTTCAGCACGATCGCCGGTGGCCCGGACCTGAAGTTCGTCGACACCATCGTGAACGTGGTCAACTTCATCAACCACTTCCCGACCTGCGCCACCACCTGCCTGATCCCGCTCGGCTCGTTCGAGCTCGGCGGGCAGCGGGCACTCGACACCACCGCGACACCGGACAACACCGAAAGCCTGATCAGCGCGAAGAAGGACGCCGGTGGCGGCACCGCCTTCGCCCCGATCCTCGGCACGATCAACGGCAAGAACTCGAGCGCCGACCCGGACGCGGCCAACCCGATGACCACCAAGGCGTCGGCGGCCGGGTTCAGCTTCCCGGTGTTCGAGAAGCCGGCCTCGCTGTTCAACCTGCTGCTCGGTGGCGACGTCGACCTGGTCAAGTTCGACTCCGGTCCGTTGCGCCTCGGCTTCGACTGGCGCCAGCAGTTCGGGCCGGTGTACGCGCCGCCGCCCGTCGTGATCACGCTGCACGGCTCGGCGTCGGTGACGCTGCACATCGTCGCGGGCTTCGACACCTACGGCATCCGCAAGGCGTTCGAGGCCGCGCGCGCCGGCACCCTGGATCTCGGCACCGTGGGCCAGGCGTTCCTGCAGAGCCTGTTCTTCTACACCACGGACAACGGCAAGCCGATCCCGGTGGTGACGTTCACCGGCGAGCTGGCCGCCGGTGCCGCGGTCACGGCGCTGATCATCACCGTCGGCATCGAAGGCGGTGTGGGCCTGACGGTTTCGTTCCTGTGGAACGATCCCAACCACGACGGCAAGTTCCGGATCACCGAGTTCCTGCAGACGGTGCTGAACAACCCGATCTGCCTGTTCACCGTGTCCGGGCGGCTCTACGTCTTCCTGAAGCTGTACGTCACGATCGGGTTCGGCCCGTTCTCGGTGTCGTTCAGCTTCACGATCGTCGACGTCACGCTGCTCGACTTCACGGCGACGCCGAACTGCACGCCACCACCCCCGAAGCTCGGCGGGCTGACCGGTGACGGGAAGACACTCGTGGTGTACGCGGCCGCACTCGGCCACACCGCCCAGCGCGGCGGCGGCGCGGGTGATCCGTACGAGTCGAGCAACGAGGAGAAGGACACCGTCAAGATCACGTCTCTGCACGACTACGCCGACCCGGCGAACCCGGCGTTCGCCGGGGTGGCCGTGGACATGATCGGCATCCGGCGTGAGTTCCGGAACGCGAACATCCAGCGGGTGATCGTGGACGGCCGCGGCTACGGCAAGCCGATGAGCGTGACGTTCATCGGGGACGCCAAGGCGGACACCGCGAAGACCGGCCCGCCACCGCCGAGCGCGCAGTTCGACCGCGACGCGATCGTGTTCGGCGGCGACAAGAACGACCAGATCAAGACGGGCATCGGCAGTTCGTGGGTCGACGGCGGCAAGGGTGACGACATCATCGTCACCGGTGACCGCACCGTGCTCGCCGCGGACAAGAACAGCTATGTCCAAAACGGAGCGAAGGCGCACGTCGCGGGCGGACCCGGCGTCGACAGCATCACCGTCGGCAACGCCGATGACGTCGTCGCGGGCGACTCGAGCCTCGGCGCGCCCCCGGTGACCTCGGTCGGCTTGAAGGAGCTGGCGAACGACGGGCGCGACGGCGGCGACCCGGTCGCGGCCGGCGTCGGCGGTCCAAGCGTCTCCGTGCCGGACTGGGCGAGCCTGCCCGAGCCGGGCGACGGAACCGGCACCGGCGACGCCGGCGACACGATCAAGGCCGGGCTCGGCAAGGCGACCGTGTTCGGCAACGGCGGCGACGACACGCTCGGGGTCGCGGCCGACGATCCGCTGAAGGACGTGCCGACGCATCCGCAGGCGTTGTTCGTTTCCCCGGGCGCGACGCTCGTCGGCGGCGACGGCAGCGACCGCTTCGCCGGCGGCACCGGGCCGGACAAGATCTACACCGCGGGCCAGATCGATCCCGGCGTCGACGGCTACGGCTCGGACGACGCCAACACCACGGGTGGTCCGGCGGGCGGGTCGGTCAACACGGTCGACACCGGCACCGGCGACGACACGGTGTACGGCGGCAAGGGACAGGACCGGGTCACCGGCCATTCCACCAAGTCGCAGCACGACGACTTCCGCGGCGGCGGCGGCAACGACATCCTGTTCGGCGGGTTCGGCCCGGACACGCTCTACGGCGGACCGGACGACGACTGGGTGATCGCCGAACCGTCCACCTTGGACTTCCCGAACCCGGGGAAGACCGATGGCTTCGGGCCGTTCTACGTCGTCACGCACACGCCGCTGCCGCCGGGCGTGAGCCCGTCGCACAAGACACTGGTCGGTGGCCTCGGCTTCGACCACGTCATCGGCGGTGACGGCGGCGCGGACGTCTACGGCGACAAGCAGACGACGCCGTGCGAGGCGGGTGCGCCGATTCCGTCGACGCCGGTCGACGAGTCGGTGAACGACCCGCTCGACGGCAACGACCGGATCATCGGCGGCGCCGGCGTGGAGAACGTCCGGGCCGGTGGCGGGGACGACGATGTCGACGCCGAAGCGGCGAACGACCTGGTGTGCGGCGAGAAGGGCAAGGACGCCCTGCACGGCGGCCGCGACGCTGACCAGGTCTGGGGCGGCTCGGACGACGACGCCGGCTACGGCGACTCCGGGGCGGACACCCTGTACGGCAACGACGGCGCCGACACGATGTTCGGCGGCGACGACCCCGACACCGTCGAGGGCGACAACGGGAAGGACTGGGTCTCCGGTGGCCTGGCGGGCGACACGATCGTCGGCGGGACCCGGGCGGCCGGGCAGGCCGACGACGCCGACCAGCTGTTCGGCGACACCGGCCCCGACACGATCATCGGCGACAACGGTGATCCGCTGGTGGCCGGCGGGCCGGTGTTCGACCTGGCGAGCAGCGCCGACCCGGCGCTGGGCGGCGACGACACGATCTCCGGTGGTTTCGAGAACGACGCGCTGTACGGCGGGCTGGAGAACGACACCGTCTTCGGCGGGAAGGATCCGGACCGCGTCGAGGGCAACCCCGGTGCCGACAAACTCAACGGCGAGGCGGACGCCGACGACATCATCGGCGGCAGCCACCAGACACCCGGCGACCCGGCGGTCAAGAACGCGGCCGGCTACCCGGACGCGGGCGACACCGTCTCCGGCGGCGGCGCCGACGACGTGATCACCGGCGACAACGCCACGATCACCGGCACCGGGGGCGGCGACAGCGGCGACCCGGTCACCCGGGGCCGCGGGCTGTCGGCCGGACGGCACGTGGTGCTGTTCGACCTCGGCTACACCCCGGCCGCGGCGAACTCCGGCGGGGACTCGATATCCGGCGGCGAGGCCACGGACGTCATCTACGCCCAAGGCGGCGCGGACACCGTGCACGGCGACGCCGGGGACGACTACGCCGAGGGCGACCAGGACGCGGACAAGCTGTTCGGCGAGTCCGGACAGGACGACCTGGCCGGCGGCTCCTCGTACGTCGAGTCGGGCACGGGCCAGGGCACCGCGGGTCAGCTCGACACCGGGGACACCATCTCCGGCGGTGACGACGCCGACCTGATCACCGGCGACAACGCCCTGCTCACCAGGGATGCGGGCAGTCCGAAGAGCCCGATCACGCAGGGCCGCGCCGACACCGACGCCCCCGCCGCGGCCCCGATGGTCCAGCGCGGCATCCAGCTGTACGACCTGGGCGACGGGCCGGTGCCGAACACCTCAGGCGGTGACGACATCACCGGCGACAACGGCTGCGACGCGATCCTCGGCCAGTCCGGCAACGACCGGATCAAGGGCAACGCCGACGGCGACTACGCCGAAGGCGGCCCGGGCCGGGACTGGCTCGAAGGCAACACCGGCGACGACGACCTCGCCGGCGGCAGCTCGACGATCTCCGGCGCCGACACCGCGCCGACCACGCAGGGCCAGCCGGACACCGCCGACGTGGTGTTCGGCGGCACCGGGGACGACGTGGTGCTCGGCGACAACGCGATCACCGACCGGATCGCGCCGCCGTCGCCGTACCTCCTCCGCGTGGGCAGCAACGGCACGTTCGACACCCAGCGTTCGCTGCGGCTGCTCGACCTGTCCTGGAGCAACGGGTTCCTCGGCGCCCCGGCGCGTCCGGTGGCGGGCGGGGACCAGCTGTCCGGCGGTGGCGGCGTCGACGTCCTGTTCGGCCAGGACGGCGACGACCAGATCTCCGGCGGAGCGCACGACGACTACGCCGAGGGCAACGGCGGGCACGACACGGTGTTCGGCGACCGCACCTTGGCCGAAGCCGGGATCGCGCTCACCCCGCCGGCCCCGGTGTGGCCGGGCACGGCGTCGGCCGACCTCGGCGACGTCTCCGCGCCGAACGGGCAGGACGACCTGACCGGCGGCAGCTCGCTGGCGGTCTTCCGCGACACGATCGACGACGTCCACGGCGACGGGGCCGCCGACTTCGTCCTCGGCGACAACGGCACCACGGTGCGGGACATCGTCGACCAGACCGGCAAGCCGGTGGCGCTCGGCGACGACCTGACGAAGGTCTCGCTGCCGCTGACGAACCGGATCTACGCCAAGCGCTACCCGGCGGCCCCGCCGGCCGGCGCGGCGGTCGTCCGCCACGGCGCGGGCGGCGCCCCGACCCGCTTCTGCACCACCACGCAGGCCACGTGCGAGGCGCCCGGGGCCTCGGGCGGCGACAACCTGTGGGGCGACGCGGGCGAGGACACGATGTACGGCCAGGACGGGAACGACCTGATGTACGGCGACACCGGCACCACGACGGCTCCGGGTGACGGCGCCGACGACATGTACGGCGAGCTGGGCGACGACCGGATGTGGGGCACCGCGGGCGACGACGCCATGGTCGGTGACCGCGGCGGCATCGTCGACGTGTTCCAGAACGGGGCGAACAAGTTCGTGATCGACAACAGCCAGATCCCCCAGATCCACTACGAGGGCTTCCTGGCCGGCTCGGTCGCGCGGCAGGTCGACCTCCAGCACGACGTCAACGGCGACGCGTTCGCGGCACCCGGGAACGCTCCGGCGATGCCGCACCGCGGAGACCTCGAAGGCGGCGCCGACCGGATCCGCGGCGGCGACGACCACGACTCGATCCACGGTGGCTTCGGCGACGACCTGGCCAACGGCGACTCGGGCGGGGACATCGTCTTCGGCGACGACGGCGCGGACCTGCTGTGGGGCGGCAAGGGCGGCACCGACCCGGCCAACCCGGACGACCGCGGCGTCAACGACTCGCTCGTCGACTACGTCAACGGCGGCAAGGGCGCGACGTCCGGGCCGTCGGTCGACCCGGACACCGGCGCGCTGGGTTCGGACATCATCGACTGGCGCCCGCGGGGCACGTACGGCACGCCGGGGCAGACGACCTGCACCGCGAACCCGTGGCCGCAGACGTTCGGCGACGGCAAGAACGCCACTACGGTGGACCCGTGCACGTGGTTCGAGCTGACGAACCTCGACAACGCCGACGTCGCGGACAACCAGCACCACCAGGGCATCGACTGGATCTACGGCGGCTGGGACCGGGACGTGCTGCAGGCCGACGTGGCCGACAACGGCCCGAACCTCGGCGACCGGCTGCTCGACTGGGCCGGCGCGTACAACCTGTACACGCACTGCAACGCGGCCTACGGCGGCTACAACGACGTCCGGCAGTTCAGCCCGATGCAGCAGGACTTCCTGCAGCGGTGGGCGTACTCGCTGGGCGCCGGCCAGGCGGCCGGGGACGTGACGACGGCGGGGACGTCGGCGTTCGACGAACTGGCCCTGGTGTACCAGGCGGATCTGCAGGCCCACGGCTCCGGGCAGGCGTACCCCGCCACGCCCGGCCACTTCGACAACCCGAACGCCTGCGCACCCTGAGGCTGAAGTCTCTTGCGCGCCACATTGGAGGCGATCGGACACCGACCCGGCGGGCCCTTCGTGTGCTAAGACTGGGGTCTAGCAAAGGGGCCCTCAGTGGACCAGCTCACCCTCGGCGTCATCGCGCGTTCACGGAAAGCGGACGAACGCCGGTTGCCGATCCACCCGCACCACATCGAACGGATCGACGCCGATCTGCGCGAGCGCATCTACCTCGAACACGGCTACGGCAAGGATTTCGGCGTCCCCGACGAGCGGCTCGCGGCCGCCGTCGCCGGGCTGCGCACGCGCGAGCAGCTCATCGCCGAATGCGACGGCATCCTGTTGGCCAAGCCGCTGCCGGCGGACGTCGCCGAGCTGCGGCCGGGTCAGCTGCTGTGGGGCTGGCCACACTGCGTCCAGGACCGTGAAATCACGCAACTGGCCATCGACAGCCGGTTGACGCTGATCGCCTTCGAGGCGATGAACCACTGGAACCGCGACGGCTCGTTCGGCCTGCACGTCTTCCACAAGAACAACGAGCTGGCCGGCTACAGCTCGGTGCTGCACGCCCTGCAGCTGATCGGCTCGACCGGGGACTACGGCCGCCGGTTGCGGGCGGTGGTGATCGGCTTCGGCGCGACCGCGCGGGGTTCGGTGACCGCGCTCAACGCGCACGGGGTGCACGACGTGCACGTCCTCACCGGCCGCGGGCTCAGCGCGGTCGGCTCGCCGATCCACTCCGCGACGATGGTCCACTTCGACCACGACGTGAACACCCCCGGCGATCCCCGGCGCAGCCACGCGCTGACCGAGCGGGGGCGGGTGCCGCTGGCGGGTTTCCTCGCCGAGCACGACATCGTCGTCAACTGCGTCCTGCAGGACACGGCGGCGCCCCTGACGTTCCTCCTCGAGGAGGACCTGGCGGCGTTCAAGCCGGGCAGCCTCATCGTCGACGTCTCCTGCGACGAAGGCATGGGCTTCAGCTGGGCGCGCCCCACGACGTTCGCCGACCCGTCCTTCGTGGTCGGTGACGGCGTCACGTACTACGCCGTGGACCACAGCCCGTCCTACCTGTGGAACTCGGCCACGTGGGAGATCAGCGAGGCCCTGCTCCCGCTGCTGCGGACGGTCCTCGGCGGACCGTCCGCCTGGGACGGTGACGACACCGTCCGGCGGGCCGTCGAGATCCGGGACGGCGTCATCCGGAATCCCGCCATCCTGGCCTTCCAGGACCGCGCGCCGGAGTACCCGCACGTCGTTCAGCAGGGCTTCTTGGCCGCGAATGACTGATGGGGAGACCCCACCGGCGCCGGCCCCGTGATGCCCCCGATGTGGCGTTGGGTGCGTTGGATGCACCGAATGCCACATTGGGTGCGTTGGACGCAACCAACGCCACATTGGGGGCATCTTCCCGCCGATCCGCGTCCAAGGTCTCCGACGAGTCGTTCGCGACGTTCAGCTCGGCGGCGGTGCCACGGCTTCGCCGTCCACAAGGGACTCGATGCCGGGCGGAGCGCGCTTCGCGTCCGCTGAGTTTGGCGCCCGCCACCCCGGGTACACCGATCGCGGCGGTGGCCCGGCCGCGTTCGAGCTCAGCTCGCGGTTTCCACAACCCGGGCAGGCGGACGGGTCACCGCTTCCCGCGCAGGGCCGCCATGACCGGGTGCCACAGGGTCGCGTCGAAGATCAAGGTGATGGACTCGATCTTCCCGTCCCGCACCCGGAAGTGCTCGGCGGTGCGCTGGACGCCGACCGGGGTCGCGGTGTGCACGTCGTAGACCAGCGTCGCCTCCGACTCGCCGTAGAGCTCGCTGATCATGTCGACGCCGGTGACCACCTGGACGAACCCGGCGAGCCCGTCGAGGTGGCCGCGGGCGTCGCCGGAGCTGATCAGGGGGCTGCGGAAGGCGAACGTGCCGGCCAGCCGCGCGGCCGCGGCCGTCACGTCGCCGTCGAATCTGGCCCGGTGGTAGGCCTGCACGGCTTCGCGGGTCTGTTCGGTCATCGGTCCTCCAGGTAGCGGGCGAGGTGGTGCTGGTTTTCCACGAGGCGCAGGCAAAGGTGGCGCAGCCGGGTCGTCTCGGCGGCGGTGAACCCGCGGAAGAGCGCGGCCATCGCCAGCTGCGAGGGCCGCCGGAACTCCTCGAGCCACGTCCGGCCGTCCGGGGTGATCCGGACCAGCACCGAACGCCGGTCCCGGGGGTCGGGCGCCCGGACCGCGAGCCCGGCTCGTTCCAGCGTGTCGACCAGGCCGGTGACGTTCCGGGAGCTCACCCCGGCGGAGGCGGCGAGGTCCTTGACGTTGGATCCGGCGTCGCCGGTGCCGAGCCGCATCAGGATGTCGAGGGCGCCGGGGCTGAGGCCGCGGCTGTCCGTGCCCCGGGCCCGCAGCTGTTCGAGGCTCCGCGCGGCCGCGCGGACCGCCGCGGCGGCCTCGAGCGCGCTGGTGTCTTCGCCGAGGGCGAACCCGGCCAGCGCGCTCCGGGCTTCGGGGGAGTAGAGCAGGTCGTCCGGGTCTCGTGCGAGGTTGGGTACGTCATTCATAGTGAAGCGCTACTTTAGTACGTGCTTCCCTAATTCTGTCAAGGATCCGTCCGGCCAAGCCGTTCACCAGGGTTTCGCCCGGCGTTAGCCTCGGGCCCGGCGCAGGTTCTCGCTGAGCCGCACATACTGGCCCGGCTCTCCACCACGACACCCCCGGAGTCCTCATGACGGACGTCAACCGACGGCGTTTCCTGCGGCTGGCCGGCGGCACCGCCGCCCTTTCCGCGCTGTCCACCAGCATCGCCCGCGCGGCGGAGATCCCCGCCCACCGGCGGACCGGGACGTTGCGGGACATCGAGCACGTCGTGGTCCTCATGCAGGAGAACCGGTCGTTCGACCACTACTTCGGCACGCTGCGTGGCGTGCGCGGCTTCGGTGACCCGCGGCCCGCGACGCTCCCGTCCGGGAAACCGGTGTGGCAGCAGCCGGACGGCAAGCGCGACATCCTGCCCTTCCACCCCGAGGCGGACAATCTGGGCCTGCAGTTCATCCAGGACCTCCCGCACGGCTGGAACGACACGCACGCGGCGTGGAACGAGGGCCGGTACGACCGGTGGGTGCCCGCGAAGGGCTCGACCACCATGGCCTACCTGACCCGCGAGGACATCCCGTTCCACTACGCGCTCGCCGACGCGTTCACGATCTGCGACGCCTACCACTGCTCGTTCATGGGCTCGACCGACCCGAACCGCTACTACATGTGGACGGGCTACACCGGCAACGACGGGGCCGGCGGGGGACCGGTCCTTGGCAACGATGAGAAGGGCTACTCCTGGACGACCTACCCCGAGCGGCTCGAGCGGGCCGGGGTGTCGTGGAAGATCTACCAGGACATCGGGGACGGCCTCGACGCCGCCGGCAGCTGGGGCTGGATCGAGGACGCCTATCGCGGCAACTACGGCGACAACTCGCTGCTGTACTTCGACTCCTTCCGCAACGCCAAGCCCGGCGACGCCCTGTACGAGAAAGCCCGCACCGGCACGAACGCGAAGGCGGGCGAGGGCTACTTCGATCAGTTGCGCGCCGACGTCAAGGCCGGGAAGCTGCCGCAGGTTTCGTGGATCACCGCACCGGAAGCCTTCTGCGAGCACCCGAACTGGCCGGTGAACTACGGCGCCTGGTACATCGCGCAGGTGCTCGACGCGCTGACCGCGAACCCGGACGTGTGGAGCAAGACCGCGCTGTTCATCACCTATGACGAGAACGACGGCTTCTTCGACCACGTCGTCCCGCCGTACGCCTCGGCCGGTCAATCCACAGTGGACACCTCAGGGGAGATCTTCGCGGGGTCGCCGTCGAACCCGGCCGGTCCGTACGGGCTCGGCCAGCGCGTGCCGATGCTGGTGGTGTCGCCGTGGAGCAAGGGCGGCTGGGTGTGCTCGGAGACGTTCGACCACACGTCGATCATCCGGTTCCTCGAGCGGCGCTTCGGGGTGCGGGAGCCGAACATCTCGGCGTGGCGGCGGTCGGTGTGCGGCGACCTGACGTCGGCGTTCGACTTCGCGCGGACCGACACCGCCGTGCCCGCCCTGCCGGACACGGCGGGCTACCTCCCGCCGGACCGCGAGCGGCACCCCGACTACGTGCCCGAGGTCCCGGCCGACGGGGTGCTGCCGAAGCAGGAACGCGGGCTGCGCCCGGCCCGGCCGTTGCCCTACGACCTGGCGGTCGACGCCCGGGTGGGGGCGGACGGGCTGACGCTGACGTTCGCCAGCCACGGCCGCGCGGGGGCGACGTTCTACGTCACTTCGCCGTCGGGGCAGCCGCGGACGTATACGGCGGGCGCCGGGTGTTCACTCCCGGCCACGCTGCCCGTCGCCGGCGGCTACGACTACACCGCGTACGGGCCGAACGGCTTCGTGCGGCAGTTCCGGGGCGGCGCCGCCGGCCCCGAGGTGGCGGTTCGTCAGGACGGCGGGGACCTCGCGCTGGTCCTGACGAACGGCGGCACCACCTCGGTGCGGCTGACGGTGACGGACTCCTACGGTCGGCGTTCGACGACCCGCCTGCTGCGGCCGGGCGCCCGGGTCGTCGAGACCGTGGCCACGCGGCGGAGCGGCGGCTGGTACGACGTCTCGGTCGTCTCGGACCACGATCCGCGGTTCCTGCGCCGCCTGGCGGGGCACGTGGAGACCGGCCGTCCCAGCACCAGCGACCCGGCCATCCTCGTGCGCTGATCTTTTCCGCGAACCCGGGGAGCGAACGACTTCGGCGCGTCAGCCGGGGCCGAACTCCAGTGCCGTCCGTCCTTGGGCCACCGGGGTCGTGTCGCGGAGGACGAGGCCGCAGCCGGTGGCGAGCCCGGCCAGTTCGCCGACCGTGCGTTCGCGGCCGCCGAAGCACATCAGCATGAACAGGTCGATCGCGGTGTCGGCGCCCTGGCCCCGCAGCGGCTCGATCACCACCACCGTGCCGTCCGGCGCCGCGGCTTCGCGGCAGCCGGCCAGGATGCGGCGGGCGTGGTCGTCGTCCCAGTCGTGCAGGATGTCGGACAGCACGTAGCAGTCGGCCCCAGCGGGCAAGGGATCGAAGAAGCTGCCGGGCACCGTGCCGGCCCGGTCGCCGAACCCGGCGGCCGCGAACCGGGCGGCCGCGGCGGCGGCCGACGGCGGCAGGTCCAGCACCTCGCCACGGACGCCGGGGTGGGCGCGCAGGATCGCTTCGAGCACGGTCCCGTCGCCCCCGCCGACGTCGAGGATCCGGGGAAAGCGGCTCCAGGCGAAGCGTTCGGCGATCTGCGGTGCCTGCACCCGGAACCGCCAGTTCATCTGGGCGTCGAACGAGCGCCGCAGGTCCGGCTCGGCGTCGAGATCCGCCCAGAAGCCACGCCCGTACCGGTGCTCGTAAGCGGGCGCGCCGGTGGTGATCGTGCCGAGCAGGTCGGCGAAGGCGAGTTCGGCGCGCCCGCCGGCGCGGTGGATGTCCAGCACCGCCTTGATCCCCTCCGGCGCGTCTTCGCGCAGCTGGGCGCCGAGGTCGGTGGGCCGGTACCGGCCGGACTCCGCGTCGAGCGTGAAGACGCCGATCGCCACCAGGTGGTCGAGCAGGCACTCCAGGGCCGGCGCGGCGGCGCCGGTCGCGGCGGCGAGCCGCTCGGCCGTCGCTCCCTCGCCATCGGCGTGCTCGGCCAGGCTGAGCGTCGCGGCCACCCGGATGGCCATCGGAGTGGCCAGGCCGGCCATGGCGAGGAGCGATCGGGTCACCGGCCAAGGTTAGCCACCGGCGATCGGTGGCGAGTAGTGCTTTTCACCGGGTGGTGTGGGCCCCGCCGTTGACGTGCAGGGTCTGGCCCGTGATGTGCCGCGCCCCCGGCGAAGCCAGGAACCAGGTGGTTTCCGCGATGTCGCCGGGGTGCCCCGCGCGTCCGTTGTGGGTCGCTTCGATCAAGGCCGTTCGCCGCTGCTCGCTGAGCTTTCCGTGGAAGAAGTCCGTCTCGGCGATGTAGCCGGGCGCGATCAGGTTGGCGGTCACGGCTCGCGGGCCCACCTCCGACGACAGGCCGGCGGTCCACGCGGCCAGAGCGGCTTTCGCCGCCCCGTAAGAGGATGAGGCGTACTCGGCGCCGATCGAACCGATGTTGACGATGCTGCCGCCCGGCCGCAGCTTGCCGAGCACGGCCGTGGTGGTGAGCACGGCGCTGAGCAGGTTCGCGTCCAGGTTCGCCCGCCACGCCGAGAGGACCTCGTCGAGACCGTCGCCCGGCTGGCCGGCGGTCTCGAAATCGGTGTTGCCGCCCGCCATGTTGACCACCACGTCGAGGTCCGGGCCCAGCTCGTCCGCCAGCCGCGCCACCTGTCGCGGGTCGGTCGCGTCACAGGTGACCGCCCGGGCGCCGATTTCGGCGGCCGTGCGCGCGAGGCGCCCGGCGTTCCGCCCGGTGACGACGACGGTGTCACCCTCCGCGCGGAACCGGGCGGCCACCGCCTTGCCGATCCCGTTGCTTCCGCCGGTGACCAGTACGTTTCGCGTCACAGTTCCTCCTCGTCTGCTATGTTTAGCCCTAAACGTAACAGACGAGGAGTGACGGTGCCCCACGATCCCGGAGCCGACGGCTATCCGCTGGAAGCGGTCCTGCGGTGGCCCGCCGCCGACATCGCCGCGTCGTGGCGCCGGGAGCTCCCCGGCGCGCGGACCGAGTCGATCGAGGTCATCACGCCGGTCTGGCGCATCGCGAAGCTGCTCGCCGACGACCGGCGGCGCACACTGGCCGGGCTCGGGATCGATCCGTCCACTTTGGACCTGCTCAGCGTGATCCGGCGGTCCGGGCCGCCGTACGAGCTCACGACCCGCGAGATCACCCGCCGGACACTGGTCACCGCGGGCGCGGTCTCGCAGCGGATCGCCCGCGCCGAGCAGGCCGGGCTCGTCGAACGATCGCCGTCGACGGCGTCGCGGCGCGCGGTCGGGGTCCGGCTCACCGAAGCCGGGCATCGCCTGATCGAAGCCACGGTGCGGCGGCTGCTCGACCACGAAGCCGACCTGATCGGCGCGCTCACGGCGGCCGAGCGCGGCACCCTCACCGGTCTGCTCGCCAAGCTGGAGGGGTCGCTGCCCGGTCCTGAGTAGGGCACCGCGGCGGATCGGCATGGCATCATGGCGCTGGCCCGATCGGCAAGCCGAACGGAGGGTCGCGCGAATGGACGCTTTACCGAACGGCGGGAAGAACGTGGCAGGAGACGGCGGGCCGTCGATCCGGGACATGCTGGCGGTGAACCTGCGTGCCGCGCGCGAGGCACGCGAACTGTCGCTTTCGGAGCTGTCACGGCGTTCGGGAATCGGCAAGGCGACGTTGTCGCAGCTGGAGGCCGGCGCCGGCAACCCGACCATCGAGACCGTGTTCAGCCTGTCCAGGGTCCTCGAGGTGGCGATCTCCGACCTGCTCGACCACCGGCCGCGCGGCGGTCTGACCGTGGTGCGGGCCGCCGAGGTCGAGGTGCTTCGCGGCGAAGGCGTAGACCTGCGCCCGCTGCGCCGGATCGAGGCCGAGAACAGCGTCATCGAGCTCTACGACCAGGTCTTCCGCGGGGACGCGCCACAGTGCTCGCAGGGCCACGTCGGCGTCGAGCACACCGTCGTGCAGGCCGGCGAACTGCGGGTCGGGGTCGCCGGCCGGACCGTGGACCTCGGGCCCGGCGACTACGTCGCGTTCGACGCCCGCGAGCCGCACAGCTACACCGCGCTGGCCGCGCCGGTGCATTCGGTCCTGCTGCTGCAGTACCGCGCGGGCGAGCGGCTCGACGGGCGGCCACATCCCGTGATTGACACCGTTCCCGGGGCGATCTAGCCTCCGATCGTTCGCTATACCGAACGCTGGAGGCTCGATGAACCGAACGCGGGTGGTGGTGATCGGCGCCGGGATCGTCGGCGCCGCCTGTGCGCGTGAGCTGAGCCTGGCCGGCTTCGACGTCCTGGTCCTCGACCGCGGCCGTCCGGCGGGCGGCACCACCTCCCACGGCGAAGGCAATCTCCTGGTCTCGGACAAGGAACCGGGCGCGGAACTCGCCCTGGCGCGGCTTTCGGCCCGGTTGTGGCCGGAGATCGTGGCCGAACTCGGCGACGCCTGCGAATTCGACCCGAAGGGCGGCATCGTCGTCGCCACCACCGAAGCCGGGGCCGGCGCGCTGACCGCGTTCGCCGCGGCGCAGGCGGCGGCCGGGGTGCGGACCGAGCCGCTGTCCGCGGCGGACCTCGCGGCGGCCGAACCCGCGCTGACACGGGAGGTGACCGCCGCGGTCCGCTATCCGGAGGACGCACAGGTCCAGCCGGCCGGCGCGACGCTGGCCCTGCTGGGCTCGGCCCTCGACCGCGGCGCCCGGTTGCGGGTGGACACCGAGGTGACCGGCGCGCTCGTGACCGGCGGCCGGATCACGGGGATCCGCGTGCCGGGCGAGGTGATCGAGGCGGACGTCGTGGTGAACGCGGCGGGTCCGTGGGCGGGGCTCGTCGCCGGCCGGCTGGGCGCGCCCATCGCGGTCCGCCCCCGGCGCGGCGAGGTGCTGGTCACCACGCCGATGCCGGGAGTGGTGCGGCACAAGGTCTACGACGCGGACTACGTCGGCGCGGTCGGCACGGACTCCGGGGCGCTGCAGACGTCCGCGGTGGTGGAGTCGACCCGTGGTGGCACGGTGCTCATCGGCTCGTCCCGCCGCCGGGTGGGCTTCGACGACGCGATCCGGCCGCACGTGCTGGGCGCGATCGCGGCCAAGGCGCTGCGGCTGTTCCCGGCGCTGGCGGACGCGGCGGTGATGCGGGCGTACGGCGGGTTCCGGCCCTATGTGGACGATCATCTCCCGGTCCTGGGCGAAGACCCGCGGCTCGGGAATCTGTGGCACGTCACCGGACACGAAGGCGCGGGCATCGGCTTGAGCGTCGGTAGCGCCCGGCTCCTGCGCGAACTGCTGACGGGCGGGGAGCCGTCGATGCCGGCCGGGGAGTTCACTGTGGACCGTCCGGCGGTGCTGGCGTGAGCGGGTGGCGGACGCCGCGAGCCGGGGACCGGCCGATCGGGATCACCGTCGACGGCGAGCCGGTGACGGGCGTCGCGGGGCAGACCGTGGCCGGTGTGCTGCTGGCCGCCGGGCGGATGTCCTGGCGCACCACGAGGTCCGGGGCGCCTCGCGGCGTGTTCTGCGGGATCGGCGCCTGTTTCGACTGCCTGCTGACGGTGAACGGCGTGCCCGACGTCCGGGCCTGTCGCCGTCGCGCCGCCGACGGTGACGAGATCCGGACCCAGTCCCGGCAGGAGGACGCATGACGCGGGTGGTCGTCGTCGGCGCCGGGCCCGCCGGGCTCGCGGCCGCCGAGCACGCGCTGCGTGCTGGCGCCGAAGTCACCGTCCTGGACCAGGCGGACGCCCCGGGCGGGCAGTACCACCGGACGTGGCCACGGGCCCGGCACGGCTTCGAGCGGGTGCTGAGCCGGTGCACGTGGTGGCCCGAAAGCACGGTCTGGGCGCTCGAGGGCCGGCGGGTCCACGTCCTGCGCGGCCCGGCCGACGGCAGCGGGCGGCACCGGCACACCCTCGAACCGGACGCGCTGGTCCTCGCGACCGGCGCCCACGACCGCACGCTGCCGTTCCCCGGCTGGCAGCTGCCCGGCGTCTTCACCGCGGGCGCCGCGCAGGCGCTGGCCAAGGGGGAGCGGGTCGCCGTCGGACGGCGCGTGCTCGTCGCCGGGGCCGGGCCGTTCCTGCTGCCGGTCGCCGAATCCCTCCTGACCGTTGGCGCGGACGTCGTCGCCGTCCTGGAGGCCAACCCCGCCACGACCGTCCTCAAAGGATGGTCGGGCGGGCTCCCCGTGACCAAGGCCGGCGAACTGGCCCGCTACGCCGCCACGCTCGCCCGCCACCGCGTCCCGTACCACCTGGGCCGCGCGGTCGTCGAAGCGCGCGGAGACGACCGGGTCCGCGAAGCCGTCACCGCCCGGCTCCACGCCGACTGGTCGGTCGTGGCCGGCACCGAACGGACCTACGAGGTCGACGCCGTGTGCGTCGGGCACGGCTTCGTGCCGCAGCCCGAACTGGCCGTCGCGGCCGGCTGCCTGCTCGACGGCGGGTTCGTCCGGGTCGGCGACGACCAGCGCACCGGCGTCGCGGGCGTGTTCGCGGCCGGGGAGATCACCGGGATCGGCGGTGCGGACGGCGCGGCGGCGGAAGGCGCGGTCGCCGGCTGTGCCGCCGCCGGGGGCGAGCCGTCCCGGGCGCTGCTCCGCGCGCGCGACCGCGCCCGGGCCTTCGCGCGCCGGCTGGCCGCCGCCCACCCGATCGGCGCGGCCTGGCCCGGCTGGCTGCGCGAGGACACGATCGTCTGCCGTTGCGAGGAAACCACTTATGGCGAACTGAAAAGCGCGGCCGCCGGCCCGGCCGCGCCGGGCCCGCACGCGCTCAAGCTCGGCACCCGGGCCGGGCTCGGCCCGTGCCAGGGCCGGATGTGCGGTCCCGCCGTCCACGAACTCTGCGGTGGCGCCGAGCGGCACCACCGTCCGATCGCCCAGCCGATCCGCCTGGGTGAGCTCGCCGACCCGAAGGAGACCCGAGCATGAGCACCCGCGACCTCGGCGGCGTGGTGGTCGCCGCCGCCCTGCCCTACCGGGCCGACGACGCCGCCCCGGCCGGGCTGGCCGTCGACTACGACGCCTACGCCGAGCACTGCCGGTGGCTGGTGGCCAACGGCTGCCGCGGGGTCGGCCCGAACGGGTCCCTCGGCGAGTACTCCTCGCTGACCGACGCCGAACGGCGCCGCGTCGCCCGCACCGCGATCGAAGCGGTCGGGAGCGACGGGATCGTCGTCGTCGGCGTGCACGGCCCCGGCGCGCACCAGGCCCGGTACTGGGCCGAGGCGGCGGCCGAGGACGGCGCGCACGGCGTGCTCTGCCTGCCGCCGACGCTCTACCGCGCCAACCGCGGCGAGGTGCTCGCCCACTTCGAAGCGGTGGCGTCGGCCGGGCTGCCGGTGATGGTCTACAACAACCCCTTCGACACCAAGGTCGACCTCACCCCCGATCTGCTGGCCGAGATCGCGCAGATCGACAACGTGGTGGCCGTCAAGGAGTTCTCCGGCGACGTCCGGCGCGTGCTGGAGATCCGCGAACGGGCGCCGGGGCTGGCCGTGATCAGCGGCGCCGACGACGTCGTCCTGGAAAGCCTGCTGATGGGCGCGACCGGCTGGTTCGCCGGGTTCCCCAACGTGTTCCCGGCGGAATCGGCGCGGCTGTTCGAGCTTGCGACCACGGGCAAGCTCGACGAGGCCAGGGCGCTGTACGAGCCGCTGGTGGCGGCGTTCCGCTGGGACTCGCGCACCGAGTTCGTCCAGGCCATCAAGCTCGGGATGGACATGGTCGGCCGGTACGGCGGCCCGTGCCGGCCGCCGCGGGGCCCGCTGTCGGACGTCCACCGCGAGCAGGTCCGGGCCGACATGGGCCGGGCGCTGGCCGCGCTGGGGGTGGCGTAGGTGCGGTCCACGCGCGCGATCACGGCGGTCGACTCGCACACCGAGGGCATGCCGACCCGGGTGGTGACCGGCGGCGTCGGCCCGATTCCCGGCGCCACGATGGCCGAGCGCCGCCGGTACTTCATGGCGCACCTGGACCACCTCCGGCAGTTCCTGATGCACGAGCCGCGCGGGCACTCCGCGATGAGCGGCGCGATCCTGCAGCCGCCCTGCCGCGACGACGCGGACTGGGGTGTGGTGTACATCGAGGTCTCCGGGTGCCTGCCGATGTGCGGCCACGGCACCATCGGCGTGGCGACGGTGCTGGTGGAGACGGGCATGGTCGAGGTGACCGAGCCGACGACGGTGGTGCGCCTGGACACTCCGGCCGGGCTGGTGCACGCGGAGGTCACGGTGCGCGACGGGCGGGCTTCGCGAGTGAAGCTGCGCAACGTGGCGTCGTTCCTGGCCGAGCGCGACGCGGTGGTTTCCGTGCCGGGCCTGGGTTCCGTGCGGTACGACCTGGCCTACGGCGGGAACTTCTACGCCATTCTCGAACTGTCCCAAGTGGACATCCCGTTCGACCGGGCCGAGAAGGACCGGATCCTCTCGGCCGGGCTGGCGATCATGGACGCGATCAACGAGCAGCGCCCGCCGAAGCACCCGGCGGACCCGCTGATCGGCGGGTGCAAGCACGTCCAGTTCCTCGCCCCCGGCTCCGACGCCCGGGCGTCCCGGAACGCGATGGCGATCCACCCGGGCTGGTTCGACCGGTCCCCGTGCGGCACCGGCACCTCGGCCCGGATGGCCCAGCTGCACGCCCGCGGCGAGCTGCCGCTGCACACGCCGTTCGAGAACAGCTCGTTCATCGGCACGACGTTCACCGGCGAGCTGGTGGGGGAGACGACGGTGGGCGGCGTGCCGGCGGTGATCCCCGAGTTCTCCGGCCGGGCCTGGATCACCGGCACGGCCACCTACCTGCTCGATCCGTCCGACCCGTTCCCGACGGGGTTCGTCCTCTGACCCGCGCCGATGCCGCGCAAGCGGTCAACGGAAGGCCGTGAATGGCCCATTGAGGGACGCGGATCCGGTCGTCGAGCAGGACCCGCACCAGGTCGACCACGTCGGT
>NZ_JBFBBN010000025.1:86141-128033 GCF_040682715.1 Amycolatopsis sp. NPDC051128
TTCTCGCCTCTTGTCCCCATGCCTTCTAATCCCTCCCAATCCACCCCCCAACCACGGCTGTGGGCGAGCACCTGAAACCGGTCCAATCGGGCCAATCGGGCAGAGTTGCGGGTTTCCGGGTCAGGTCACTTCGAGGTTGGCCATCATGCCCATGTCCTCGTGTTCGGCGTTGTGGCAGTGGAAGAGGAACCGGCCGCGGTAGCCGTCGAACCGGGTGATGATCTCCACCGCTTCCCCCGGCCGCAGCGAGACGGTGTCCTTGAGCCCCGCGTCGTGCGGCCGCGGCGGCCGGCCGCCGCGGGACAGCACCCGGAAGCCGGCCAGGTGCAGGTGGACCGGGTGGTGGACGTCCGCGACCAGCCGCCACACCTCGACGTCGCCGAGCCGGACGGTGACGTCGGCACGGGCCGGGTCGAACGGCAGCCCGCCGACGAGCCAGCCGTGCCCGCCGCCCGGCAGCCGCCCGGCGCGGAAGGAGAACTCGCGCACGCGCACGGGGTGGTCCCACGACGGCAGGTCCGTCGACAGGACCGGCGGGATCCGGCTGTCGTCGCGGGCGGTGCGGGCGATCCGGAACGCCATCACCTCGCCGGTGCGCCCGGAGCCGAGCCGGTTGACGAGCCGGACGCGGCTGCCGACCGGGAGACCCGTGAAGTCGACGACCAGGTCGTAGCGTTCCGCCGGCGCGATGGGCAGGGACCCGTGGGAGACCGGCGCCGCGAGAAGGCCTTGGTCGGCGCCGATCTGGACGAGGTCGAGCCGGCGGCCGTCGTCGGTGACCGCTTCGAGTTCGTAGTGCCGCGCGTTCGACGCGTTCAGGACGCGCAGCCGGTACCGCGCCGCGTCGGCCTCGTGCACCGGCCACGGGGCGCCGTTGACCAGGATGACGTCGCCGAGGACGCCGCCCAGGAAGCTGTCCCGCACGCCCGGCCGTTCGCGCAGCGTGCCGTCCAGCGACGGGTAGTCGAGACCGCCGTCGGCGGTGAAGGCCCGGTCGGCGATCATCAGCGGCAGCTCCCGCGGCCCGGACGGCAGGCCGAGCGCGTCCTCGGCGTCGTCCCGCACGACGTGCAGCCCGGCCAGGCCGCGCCAGATCGCCGGGGCCGTGAAGTCCATCCGGTGGTCGTGGTACCAGAGCAACGCGGACCGCTGGTCCAGCGGGAACGTGTAGTCGCGGGTCAGGTGCGTCCGCACGGCCCGCGGGTCGGGCATGGCGTGGTGGTCCGCCGCCCAGTCTCCCGGCAGCACCAGGTCGGTCGGGTAGCCGTCGGAGTCCGCCGGGGTGCGCCCGCCGTGCAGGTGCACCACGGTCGGCACGGGCAGCTCGTTGCGGTGGGTCACGGTGATCGGCCGACCGCGGCGCGACTCGATCGTCGGCCCCGGGAACGTGCCCCCGTAGGTCCACATCGGCGTCCGGATCCCGGGCAGGATCTCCACTTCCGCCACGCGCTGGGTGATTTCGTAGCGGCCGGGTGCCACCGGCTTCAGCACGGCGGGCAGCGGGAGCGGCACCTGGAACGCGGGCGGCAGCGGCACGGCGCTGCGCAGTTCGGCGCCGGTGACGGCCGGGCGCCGGGACAGCGCGGCCGCGGTGGACAGCCCGGTGGCGGCCAGCAGGCCCAAGGCGCCGCCGAGGCCCAGCACCTGGCGCCGGGAGAGATCACGCATCGCCGGCCTCCCGCGGTCGCAGCGGCTGCCGCCACACGGCGACGACCAGCACGACGAGAGCGGCGATGGTCAGCACGCCCAGCGGGAGGTGCAGCCACAGCGCGCCGTCCAGCCCGGCGAAGTACTGCGCCGTCTCGGCCGCCACCAGCGGTACCGTGGCGAGGAACGGCCAGGCCAGCCGCAGCCGGGCCCAGACCACGATCGCGACGATCAGCTGCAGGTAGGCGACGGAGGAGACGACGTCCGCGCCGGCCGCGTGCAGCCGCAGGCCGTCGTAGTCGCCGCTGAGGTACACCCCGGCGAACACCGGCTGCCCGGCGATCGCCGCGACGTGCGCGCTGGTCACGGCCCGCAGCACCCAGCCAACGGGGTTCGTTCTCGGTTTCACGCCTCGACGCTATGACTTCCGAGTTATCCTGTCTAAGATCAATATCGCTATGCGGTTATGTCCTGGGAGGCATGACGTGGACCTGAGCACGCTGAGGCAGTTCCTCGTGGTGGCGCGGCTGGAACACCTCAGCCGCGCGGCCGAGGAACTGCGCGTCGCCCAGCCTTCACTGAGCCGGACGATCGCCCGGCTGGAGAGCGAACTCGGCACGCCGCTGTTCGACCGCGCGGGCCGGCTCCGGCTGAACGACGCCGGGAAGCTCTTCCGTGGCTACGTCGAACGCTCCCTCGGCGAGCTCGACGCGGGACGGCGCGCGGTCGCCGAGGCCGTGAGCGAAGGCTTCGGCACCGTGCGGCTGGCGTCGGAAACGTTCCTCACGCTCATCGGCCCGCTCGCGGCGTTCAAGCGGGCCCACCCGGCCGTCGAGGTCGAGCTGCACCAGCTGCCCGCCGACGGGATGGCGCGGGCCCTGCTGGCCCAGGAGGTCGACCTCTGCGTTGCCGCGCAACCGATCCCGGTCGAAGGCCTGACCGGCGTCGAGCTGCTGGACGAACCGGTGTGGGTGGCCACGCCTCTCGGCCACCCCCTGGCGGGCCGCGCCTCGGTCCGCGTCGAGGACCTCGTCGGCCAGCCGTTCATCACCGCCCGCCGAGGACACTGGCACCGCCGTCTCCTCGACCGGTTGTTCGCGGCCCGCGACCTGACCCCGAAGATCGTCTTCGAAGGTGACGAGCCCGGCGCCATCCAGGAACTGATCAGCGCGGGACTCGGCATCGGCCTCAACCCCGCGATGGCCCGGCGGGTCGCCGCCCGGACGCCGGTGGCCTGGATCCCGGTGGACGATCCCGACTGCCGCCGCACGATCACGTTGTTCTGGAACACCGGCAGCCACCTCCCGGCCGCGGCGCGGCTGATGCGCACCGCGATCACCGAGTGGGACTGGGACCTTCCGTCGTGATCCCGGCGAGGAAGTGGCGCCGCGCGAAGAAGAACACGATCAGCGGCGGCACGGCGGGAAGCGGTCCGAACCACCGCGGCCGGCGCGCGGCCTAACCGGCCGGGAGCGGCGCGCGGCTGTCGTCCAGGCCGGCCAGGAGGTCGCCGTGGTCCTCGACGCGGTCGAGGACCTCCTCGGCGGTGAACGTCAGGTGGTGGACGTGTCTGCAGGCGCGGACCTCGTCCCAGGTGACCGGGGTCGACACCGTCGGGTGGTCGCGGCCGCGCAACGAATACGGCGCGACCGTGGTCTTCGCCGGGTTGTTCTGGCTCCAGTCGATGAACACCCGCCCGGTGCGCCGGTCCTTGGCCATCACCGCCGTCACCGACTCCGGTGTCTCTCGCGCGAGCCGCTGGGCCAGCCGCTTGGCGTAGGCGGACGGGGCCGCCGGGTCTTCGGTGCGGATGCCGCAGCAGAGCTGCATGCCCTTCGAACCCGAGGTTTTCGCGTACGGGGTGAGGCCGTCGGCGACGAGGACGTCGTGGAGGCGTTCGGCGACGCGGCAGCAGTCGACGATCGTCGTGCCGGGTCCGGGGTCGAGGTCGAACACCAGCCGGTCCGGTGGCCGCCGCGCGCCGCCCGGCTCCACCGTCCACTGGGGAACGTGGAGTTCGAGCGCGGCCAGGTTCGCCGCCCACACCAGGTCCGGGAGCTCGCCGAGAAGCGGGTAGTCGATGGTTTCGCCGCTGCCGCGCGAGCCGGTGCTCGGCAGCCGGACGGTGCGCAGCCAGGAGGGCGCGCCGTTCGGGACGTTCTTCTCGAACCACTTCTCGCCGCTGACGCCGTTCGGGTAGCGGACGAATGTGACCGGCCGGCCGGCGAGGTGCGGCAGCAGGACCGGGGCGACGCGGGAGTAGTAGTTGATCACCTCGCCCTTGGTGAACCCGTCCGCCGGGTACAACACTTTGTCCAAATTGGACAAAGTGAGCCGCCGGTTCCCCGCCTGGACGGTGATTCGCTGCCCCGCCGGTTCGGGTGGGGGCGGGGCGGCGGGCGGCCGGGGGGCCGCGCGCGGAGCGAGGACTTCCCCGGGTTCCTTGTCGGCCCGCAGTCCGCGCCACGCGGTGTGGCGGACGCGGCCGGCGCGGGTGAACTGCCGGTAGACGATCTCGCCCACCAGCAGCGGTTCGACCCAGCGGGCGCGGACGGTGTCCTCCCGCGGCGGCGTCTCGGCGAACGGATGGGTGCGGCGTTCGAGCCGCGTCAGCCGGTCCCGCAGGTCGGCGCGCGTGGCCTGGCTGAAGCCCGTGCCGACGTCGCCGATGTAGACGAGGTCGCCGGTGCCGGGGTCGTGCGCGCCGAGCAGCAGGCCGCCGAGGGTGCCGGTGAAGCTGTGCTGACCGGGGCGCCAGCCGCAGACGATCACCTCCTGCGTCCGGATCAGCGGGTGCTTGAGCCAGTAGTCCGGCCGCTGCCCGGGCGCGTAGCCGGAGCTGCGCAGTTTCGCGACGACGCCCTCGTAGCCGGCGGACGCGGCGTCGGCGAGGAAGTCGGCCGGGGTGCGCCGATCGGCGGCGAGCTCGTCGAAGGTGACCGCGCGCACCACCGAGACGCGGTAGGGGTCCGGCATCGGCAGGCCGGTCAGCAGGCGGCGGCGTTCGTCGTACGGCGTGGTGAGCAGCGGGCGATCACCGAGCTGGAGCAGGTCGAAAGCCAGGAACCGCACGGGGATGTCGTCGAATGGTTCGGCGCGGCGCAGCGAGCTCTGGTGCCGGACGTAGCGGCCACGGCGCTCCTGCATGAGTTCGAAGTCGATCCGGCCGTCCTCGCCGTAGACGACGACCTCGCCGTCGAGGTAGGCGGCCCGGCCGTCCAGGGCCGGTGCGAGCACGCCGGCGAGGTCGGCGAATTCGGCGGTGAAGTCGATGTTGTTGCGGCTGGTGAGCATGGTGGTGCCGGTCGGGCCGATCCGCATGGCCGCGCGGTAACCGTCCAGCTTGTATTCGTAGGCCCACTCCGGGCCGCTGCGCAGCCGGCCGCCGTCGGCCTTGGCGAGCATCGGCTCCAGCCACGCCGGGACGCGCGACGCGTCGCTTGCCGCCATGCCGCACCTCCGTCACCTTACGTGCTCAACGTAACCCGTTCGGCGTAGTTGCGCTGGGTTTACGCAGGTGAAGCTGGTCCGCTCAGGCGGGGAAGAAGTCCTCGACGGCCCGGCGGAGGGTCGCGCGCACCGTCTCGGCGTCGTCGAGTTCGCCGCCGTGCAGCGCGCCGTCGCGCAGCAGGACGAGCACGCGCGCCGCGTGGTCGGGGTCGGGGTGGCCGAGCGCGGCGGCCTGCTCGCGGAGCACCCCGAAGAACCAGTCGCGGTGGTCGTCGATGACCTGGCGCACCCGGTGGCCGGGGTCGGGGTACTCCGCGGCGGCGTTGAGGAACTGGCAGCCGCGGAAGTCTTCGCCGCGGGTCGCGTCGCCGACGACGCCCAGGGTGTCGGCCAGCGCCGCGCGCGGGGGCTTGCCCGCCCGCGCCGCGTCGACGGCGGCGCGGATCTGCCGGCTCGTGGCGGTGAGGTAGGCCGCGACGAGGTCGTCCTTCGTGGGGTAGTGCCGGTAGAAGGTCGCGCGGGTCACGGCCGCTTCGGAGACCAGCCGCTCGACCCCGACCGCGTGGATGCCCTCGGCGTAGAAGAGCCGGGACGCGGTCGCGAGCAGCCTCTCCTTCGGGTGCTCAGGCTTCATCCACCCACCATAGAGAAAGACCGATCGTTCTGCCAGATCGGCTTCGTCACATTGTCACGGCGGTGCCGGAGGGTCATAGTTGCAGGCAGAAAGACCGATCGTTCTCCCTAAGGAGCCAGCCATGAGCAAGCCCACCATCGTCCTGGTCCACGGCGCGTTCGCCGACTCCTCGAGCTGGACCGGCGTCGTCTCGAAGCTGCGAGAGGACGGCTATCCGGTCGTCGCGGTGGCGAATCCCCTGCGCGGTGTCGAGTCCGACGCGGCGTACGTCGCTTCGGTCGTCAACGGCGTGTCCGGTCCCGTGGTCCTGGCCGGGCACTCCTACGGCGGCGCGCTGATCAGCCGCGCGGCCACCGAGACGCCGAACGTCCGCGCGCTGGTCTACGTCGCCGCGTTCCAGCCCGACGCGGGGGAGAGCGTGTTCGAGCTGTCCGGCCGCTACCCCGGCGCCAAGCTCGGCCCGGAGACCACGAACGTCCTCGTCCACGACGGCGAGCCCGAGCTGTCGATCAAGGCCGCGGACTTCGCCGAGGTCTTCGCCGCCGACGTGCCCGCGGACACCGCCGCGGTCATGGCGGTCACCCAGCGGCCGGTCGCGCAGCAGGCACTGGCCGCGCCGTTCGAGGGAACGCCGGCGTGGACCAAGCTGCCCTCGTGGACGCTGATCGCCACGCAGGACAACGCGATTCCCGCCGCGGCTCAGGAGTTCATGGCCGAACGCGCGTCTTCGACCGTCCAGCGGGTCGAGGCGTCCCACGCGGTCGCCGTGTCCCGGCCGGACGTCGTGGCGGAGGTCATCATCGCCGCGGCCACCGCCACCGAGTGACGACGGGGGAGCGCGGGTGGCTCAGCGGCGCAGCGGGGTCGCCCGCGCCAACCGCGACAGCTTCTCCGGATTGCGCACCGCGTACAGCCCGGTGATCAGGCCGTCGTCGACGCGGACCGCGACGACGGTGTCGATTTCGGTGCCGGTTTCGGTGTCACGGTGGAGGATCAGCGCCGGGTAGCCGTTGACCTGGGCCGGCCGCAGCGATCCGGCGGCGGCGAGGTTGCCCAGGCCGGCGGTCAGCAGGCGGGCGACGTCGCGGGCCCCGACGACCGGGGCGAGCACGGCCCGCACGACGCCGCCGCCGTCGCCGAGGAACACGACGTCCGGCGCGAGGATGTCGAGCAGCTCCCGCAGGTCTCCCGTGGCGACGGCGCGCCGGAACGCTTCGAGGGCGTCCCGCGTGGTCGCCGGGGAGACCGTTCCGCGCGGCCGGCGCGCGGCGACGTGGGACCGGGCCCGGTGGGCGATCTGGCGGACCGTGGCCGGGGTCTTGCCGACGGCTTCGGCGATCTCGTCGTAGGCCAGGTCGAACACCTCCCGCAGGACGAAGACCGCCCGCTCGGCCGGCGTGAGCGTCTCGAGCACCAGCAGCATCGCCATCGACACGCTGTCGGCCAGCTCGACGTCGTCGGCGACGTCGGGCGCGGTCAGCAGCGGCTCGGGCAGCCACGGGCCGACGTAGGACTCCTTGCGGCGGCCGAGGGTCCGCAGCCGCATCAGTGCCTGGCGGGTGGTGATCCGGACCAGGTACGCGCGCCGGTCCCGCACGTCGGCGAGGTCCACGCCGACCCACCGCAACCACGTCTCCTGCAGGACGTCTTCGGCGTCGGCGGCCGAGCCGAGCATCTGGTAGGCGACGGTGAACAGCAGGTCGCGGTGGGCGACGAACGCCTCGGTGGCGGGGTCCGGGCCGGCCATGGGGGGCTCCTGTTCGTTCCGGGCGGGTTTCCCACCAGATGCCGGGCACCGCGCCCGCGTGACACCGGCGGCCGGTGACGGTCGTCACGTGCCGGGGGTGTCACGGGTGCCGGGCCGCCCGGCATCTCATGGTCGTCCGCAACGCCAGACCCCAGTGAGGATCAGACCATGGAACCCCGTTTCAGCTTGACCGGCAACGAAATCGGCGCCAAGTTCGCCAAGCGGTTCGGCACCGCGAGCCTGGCGATCATCCAGTCACCGCTCGAGAAGATCACGCAGGAGCTGGTGTCGCTGCGCGTCAGCCAGATCAACGGCTGCGGCTGGTGCGTCGACATCCACACCAAAGAGCTCGCGGCCGCCGGGGAATCCGCCGTGCGGATCAACCTGGTAGCGGCGTGGCGCGAGGCGACGGTGTTCACCGAAGCCGAGCAGGCGGCGCTGGCGCTGGCCGAGGAGGGCACCCGGATCGCCGATGCCGCCCCGGGCGTCTCCGACGACACCTGGGCCCGGGTGCGCAAGCACTACGACGACGACCGGACCGCCGCGCTGATCGCCCTGGTCGCGCAGATGAACTCGGCCAACCGGCTCGCGGTGATCGTCCACCAGAAGGGCGGCGCGTACGAGCCGGGGATGTTCGGCTGAATCAGCCGAACAGGCCGGCCAGCACGCTGTCGTCGAGACCGGCCAGCAGGGCCGCGGCGTCGTCGTAGACCGCGACCGCGCCCGCGTCGGTCAGCTCCGCCGCGCCGATCCCGCCGGAGAGCACCGAAACCGTGCGGACGCCGGCCTTGGTGGCGGCGTGGACGTCCCAGACCGCGTCGCCGACGAAGATCGTGTCCTCCGGGGCCGTCCCGGCCCGGTCGAGCGCCGCGAACACCGGTTCGGGGTCGGGCTTGGTCGCTTCGACGTCGTCGCCGGAGACGATGCCCGCGACCACGTCGTCGACGTCGAGGACCCGGCGCAGCGCGCCCAGCTCGTCGGGCCCGGCCGACGTCGCCAGCACCACGCGCACCCCGCGCTCCGCCAGGACGCGGACGAGTTCGGGGGCCCGGTCGAACGGCCGCAGCAGCTCGGCCGACTCCAGGTAGAAGCGGCTGTGCAGCTCCTTCGCCTTTTCCCCGACGCGGTCGGCGTCTTCCTCGCCCAGCAGGGTGCTCAGCAGCTTGCCGGATCCCTTCCCGATCGCCCGGTGCACGCGCCAGGAGTCGACGTTCCGGTCCAGCGCGTGGAACGCCCGGCGCCAGGCGTGGACGTGGAGGTAGTTGGAGTCGACGAGCGTGCCGTCGACGTCGAACAGGACCGCGGTGGCGATGGTGGTCTCCTCGAGTCGGTTTCTCCCGGCTCGGCACGGGTATTGCCGGGATGATCGGGATACCCCGGCCGGGAGGATGTACACATGGCCGGGCTCGTCGCCGCGGGCTGGCCGCGGGGGAGGCCGCCCGGACGCGGCAGGAAGCGACTTCGCCGAGCCCCTGGGGGCCCGCGGGGACCGCTTGCCCGGCGGCGCGGACGGCAAACGCGTTTCGGCCGCCGATCCGCCGGGTATGCCCCGGGTTTCGCCCGATCGGAGGAAGCCGTGAGCACTCCCGAACTCGACCCCGTGACCGCCGAGAGCATGGAAGACGACGCCGACGTCGGCGCCGAGCACACCGAGCCGACGTTCCGTGACCAGGAGTCCCGGCCCGCCGGGGACGACGAAGAGAACACCGACAGCGGAGGCCTGCCACCCGCGTGACGTGACCGGTGAACCGGGAATCCGCCGTTTGACGGGTTCGGGACCGGATATCCGAACCGGGTGATCGACCCCGGAGGAGGTGGTCCCGGTGCTTGCCCGGCACAGTTCCGTGTGGCTGGTTTCGCGGCGCGGCGCGCCGGCGAGAGCGTCGGTCGTCGGCGTGCTCGACCGGACGACCTACCCGCAGCTGCGTGACCGGCTGCTCGAGTTCGCGGCGGATTCCGAGGACGGCGTGGTGGTCGACATCGAACGGCTCGAGCTTCGCGACCGCGCGCTGGCCAGGGTGTTCACCCTCGTCGCCCGGCGGGTCGGCGACTGGCCGGCGATCCCCTTCGCCCTCGTGACCGGCCGGCCCGAACAACGGGCGGCGCTGGTGGACCGGCGCGTGCCCGTCTACCCCGACCACGACACGGCGGAAGCCGCGCTGCCCCGGCCGGCACGCCGTCGGGTGAGCCGGCTGCTGGCCCGGTCGCCGCTCGCCTCGGCCAGTGCCCGGGGGTTCGTACGGGGCGTCTGCGGCGAGTGGATGGTGCCCGAGCTGGCCGAGGACGCCGAGCTGATCGCGACCGAACTCGTCGAAAACGCGCTCCGGCACACCGATTCGGTGCCCCGGCTGCGGCTCGAGCTGCGCCGCCGGATGCTGACCGTCGAGGTGGCCGACGAAAGCGCGCGCCCCGCCGTCTTGCGGGAGGGGCTCGATCCGGTCGCGGCGGGACTCGGCCTGCGCCTGGTCACCAAGGTCGCGAAGCTGTGGGGGAGCAGCCGGTCCGGGTCCGGCGGCAAGACCGTGTGGGCGGTGCTGGCCCGCCGGTGAACCCGGCGTGGCGACGTGTTTCCGGTGCGGGGGAAGGGAAGTACGGCACGGGACGCCGCATACCGGGTCTTCGTCTACTGTGGACGAGCGTCTTCGCGGGGGTTGTCGGCGCCGGGGCCGGGTACGCGGTGCCGAGCCCGCCGGAGGAGGCGCCATGGCCCACCCGCTGCCGTTCCGAGCCCAGTTCGAGCTGCTGACCTACGACGACCACCTCGCGCACCCGGTGCTCTTCCTGCACCCCGGCGACCCGTTCGACCACCTCGGGCTGTTCCGGCTGCTGGCTTCGGCCGGGCTGGCGCTGCCGGCCCCGTGGGAGTGGCGCGGTGGCCTCTGGCCGCTCAGCGTCACGTGCGAGCTGGAGCTTTCGGGTGATCCGGCGACGGCGGTGATCCTCGCCAACGGCCGTCCCGTGCCCGCCGGCCGGCCACCGTCCGCGTGGACCTCCGCCGTGGCCGCGCGGAACCGCGCGCTGCTGGTCCTCCTGCCGCCGGCCGAGGACCGCGGCGACGTCGAGGAGTTCGCCGTGCCGGCCAGGCAGCCACGGCTCCGGGCCTGCCTGGCCGGGAGCGTCGCGGCGGTTCAGCGCGGGGGACGGCGGGCCCGGTAGTCGCGTTCGGTCTCGACGTCGCCGTCCGGGGTGTGGACCACGTGGCCGACGTGTCGCTTCTTCGCGATCTGCCGGCCGGCCAGCACGGCGTCGACGCGGCGGGGAGACGTGTTGGATGCCCGGCTGCCACCCTCGACCCGGTTCTTCCACAGCCCGTCTTCGTAGTACGTGTGCACGTCACCCTCCGCCACGTCGCCGCCTCCGATCGTGAGACCTCGAAGCTGCGGATGCCCGGGGACCAAGCGGACAAACCTCAGCCCAGGCCGAGGACCTTGACGGCGTTGTCCTTCAGGATCAGCGGCCGCACCTCGTCTTTGAGGTCGAGTTCCGCGAAGTCGGCGAGCCAGCGGTCCGGGGTGATCACCGGGAAGTCCGAGCCGAACAGGACCTTGCGCTTCAGCAGCGTGTTCGCCGCGCGGACCAGCTGCGGCGGGAAGTACTTCGGCGACCAGCCGGACAGGTCGATGTACACGTTCGCCTTGTGCGTCGCGACGGAGATCGCCTCGTCCTGCCACGGCACCGACGGGTGCGCCAGGATCACCGTGAGGTGCGGGAAGTCGGCGGCGACGTCGTCGAGCAGCATCGGGTTCGAGTAGCGCAGCTTGATGCCGTGCCCGCCCGGCAGGCCGGCGCCGATCCCGGTCTGCCCGGTGTGGAACAGGGCGGGCACGCCGAGTTCCTGGATCGCTTCGTAGAGCGGGTAATACCGGACGTCGTTGGGCTCGAACGCCTGCAGGCTCGGGTGGAACTTGAACCCGCGCACCCCGTGCTCGGTCACCAGCCGGCGGGCGCGGCTCACGGCGGCCTTGCCGGCGTGCGGGTCGACCGAGCCGAACGGGATCAGCACGTCCGGGTGCTCGGCCGCGGCGTCGGCGATCTCCTCGCTCGACAGGGCGGGGTGCCCGGTCGCGGCGGGCGCCTCGACCGTGAAGACGACGGCGGCCATCTTCCTGGCCCGGTAGTGCTCCGCGATCGTCGTCACCGTCGGAGTGCGGTCCTGCCCGGCGCGGAAGTACTTCGCGGACGCGTCCAGGAGTTCCTGGTCGAGGGCGAAACAGCCGTGGCCGTCCTGTTCGACGTGGGTGTGGACGTCGATGGCGGTCAGCGAGGAAAGATCCACGGGAGCTCCTGGGTCAGGGCAGGTCGGGCTGCGCGGCCTTGGCGGCCAGCAGGCGGTCGAGGACGGCGTCGCGGGCGGCGACGAGGCGGTCGTGGTCGGTGCCGGCCAGCTCGGCGTCGACCCCGGCGACGAGCGTTTCGGCCAGCTCCGGGGTGAGGTGGACGCGGCCCAGGTCGCGCCACCACGCTTCGGTGGGCGGGCCGAGGTGACGCAGGACGTGCGCCAGTCCGCCCGCGCCGCCGGAGAGGTGCTGGTTGGCGAACGGGCCGAGCACGGCCCACCGGAGCCCAGGCCCGTACGCGATCGCCGTGTCGATGTCAGCGACCGTCGCGACACCGCGTTCGACCAGCGAATACGCCTCCTGCCACAGCGCGGCCTGGAGCCGGTTCGCGACGTGCCCGGGCAGCTCCTGCGACAACCGGATCGGCCGCTTCCCGACCGAGGTGTAGAACTCCACGGCCCGGTCGACGACCTCGGGCGCGGTGTCGCGGCCGGGCACGACCTCGACGAGGGGGATCAGGTGCGGCGGGTTGAACGGGTGCCCGATGACGACCCGCTCGGGATGGCGCGGGCAGCCACGGGCGATGACGCTGGGCAGCAGCCCGGACGAGCTGCTCGCCAGGATGACGTCCGGCCGCGCGGCCTCGTCGAGGACGGCGAACAGCGCGTGCTTGACGTCCTCGCGCTCAGGACCGTTCTCCTGCACGAAATCCGCCGCCGCGGCCGCTTCGCCGGCGTCGGCGACGAACCGCAGCCGGTCGATCGCCGCGTCGTCCGGCGGCAGGATGGCGGTGACGTCGTCGCGGAGCTTCTCCTCGGCGTCGGAGGCCGGATCGGTCGCGACGACGTCGAGGCCATGGGCGAGGAAGTGGGCGGCCCAGCTCGCGCCGATCACGCCGGTGCCGACGACCGCGACGGTGCTCATGCGAGCGTCCCGAAGTGGTCCAGGGCGGTGGGATCGGCCAGCACGTCCCGGCCGACGACGTCGTCGGCCCGGGCGCCGAGCAGGAGTTTCTTCACGGGCAGCTCCAGTTTCTTCCCGGTGCGGTTGCGCGGGATCACCGGGACGGCGGTGATCGTGTCCGGCACGTGCCGCGGCGACAGCGCGCTCTTCAACGCCGTCGCGATCTTCTCGCGTAGCGGTGCGTCCAAGACGCCGTCCCGGAGAACGACGAACAGCCGGAGGTCGCCGTTGCCGCCCGCGGGGTCTTCGAGGTGCACGACGAGGGAGTCGTCGATTTCCGGCAGCTCTTCGACGACGGCGTAGAACTCGGCTGTGCCCAGCCGGACGCCGCCGCGGTTGAGGGTGGCGTCCGAGCGCCCGGCGATGACGCAACCGCCTTCGGGGGTGAACCGGATCCAGTCGCCGTGCCGCCAGACGCCGGGATACGTGGAGAAGTACGTTTCGCGGTACCGCGAGCCCGTGTCGTCGCCCCAGAAGCCGACGGGCATGGACGGCATCGGGGCGGTGATGACGAGCTCGCCCAGCTCGCCGACGACTTCGGCGCCGTGCTCGTCGAACGCCTTGGCGTCGACGCCGAGGCAGGGCCCGGAGATCTCGCCGGCCCGCACCGGCTGCAGCGGGCTGCCCTGGACGATCCCGCTGCACACGTCGGTGCCGCCGCTGCCGACGTTGAGCAGGAGACCCGGGCCGAAGACGTCCCGCACCCAGTGGAAACCCTCGGCGGGCAGCGGGCTGCCGGCCGCGCCGATCTGCCGGAGCGCGGACAGGTCGAACTCGGCGGCCGGGTCGAGCCCGGCCTTCCGGCACGCCATCAGGAAGCCGGGGCTCGCGCCCATCAGCGTCGCGCGGGTCTCGTGCGCGAGCCGCCACTGCCAGGCCAGGTCCGGGTGCAGCGGATTGCCGTCGACGAGCACGATCGACGCGCCGGTGAGCAACCCCGACACCAGCGCGTTCCACATCATCCAGGCGGTGGTGGAGAACCACAGCAGCCGGTCGCCGGGACGCAGGTCCCAGCTGAGGCCGTGGTTCTTGAGGTGCTCCAGCAGCAGCCCGCCGTGGCCGTGCACGATCGCCTTCGGCTTTCCCGTGGTGCCGGAGGAGAACAGCACGCACAGCGGGTGCGCGAAGCCGACCGGTTCGAACCCTGGCGCGCTCTCGGCGAGCAGGTCGCTCCAGGGGAGGGTGTCCGGCAGGTCGTGGTCGCCGTAGGGCACGTGGACGACGTGCTCGACGGTCGGCAGCCCGGCGCGGATCTCGGCGACTTCGGCGCGGCGGTCGATGTCCTTGGCGCCGTAGCGGTAGCCGGAAACGGTCAGCAGCACGCGCGGTTCGATCTGGCCGAACCGGTCGACCACCGACCGGGCGCCGAACTCGGGGGCGCAGGAGGCCCAGATCGCGCCGAGGCTCGCCACGGCGAGGTAGGCGACCACGGCTTCGGGAATGTTCGGCAGGTACGCCACGACGCGATCGCCGCGCCGGACGCCGAGCCGTGTCAGGCCGGCGCGGGCCCGGGCCACCTGGTCGCGCAGCGCGGCCCAGGTCAGCTCGGTGCGCGCCCGCGTCTGGGAATACGCGATGACGGCGACCTCGTCCGAGGGGCCGCCGAGCGCGTGCTCGGCGTAGTTGAGGGTCGCGCCGGGGAACCACTCGGTGCCGGGCATCCGCGGGTCGGGCACGACCGCGTCGGCGGGGGAGTGGAACCGGACGCCGAAGAATTCCTTGACCGACGACCAGAAGCCGTCGAGGTCGGTCACCGACCAGCGGTGCAGCGCGGCGTAGTTGTCGAACGAATGGCCGCGGTTCGTGGCCAGCCAGTCCAGGTAGCGGCCGATCTCGGTGGTTTCCCGGACGTCGGGGGCGACCGGGCGCAGCACCGGCGTCATCGGCCGACCTTCCCGGCGCGCTTGTCGAGGAACGCCTGCATCCGCTCCTTCGCCTCGGCGCTGCCGCCGGCCACCGCGGCCATCAGCGACTCCAGCAGGTAGCCCTCGGCCGGGTTGGCTTCGGCGATGCGGGGGAGGGCCTGCAGGACGGCGAAATTGGTGACGGCGGAGTTCGCCGCCATCTTGCGGGCCAGGTCCAGCGCGTGGCCGAGGCCCTCGCCGGCCTCGACGCGGTACTGCGACAGCCCGGCGGTGTGGCCTTCGTCGGCGTCGAGGACGCGGCCGGTGAGCATCATGTCGGCCATCCGGTGCGCGCCGATCAGCCGGGGCAGCCGCACCGACCCGCCGCCGCCGACGAACAGGCCGCGCTGGCCCTCCGGCAGCGCGTAGAACGCCGAAGGCTCGGCGACGCGGATGTGCGTGGCGGCGGCCAGTTCCAGGCCACCGCCGATGACCGCGCCCTTGAGCACGGCGACGATCGGGACCCGCCCGCGTTCGAGCCGCTCGAAGGCGCGGTGCCACATCATCGAGTGCTCCAGGCCTTCGAACGCGTCGCGCCCGGTGAGCTCGGAGAGGTCCAGCCCGGCGGAGAAGTGCTCGCCTTCGGCGTCGAGCACGACGGCCTTGACTCCGTGCGGTGGGGCGCCGAAGAACGCTTCGAGGCCGAGGACGGTGGCGTCGTCGAGCGCGTTGCGCTTCTCCGGCCGCGAAAGCCGAAGCACGGCGACGTCGTCCTGCAGCTCCAGGCGCAGCGAAGGGGGCAGAAGAGCCGTGGTCATGCGGGTCCGTTCGTGAAGGTGTCGGCGGCGAGCGCGCGGAGTTCGACGCGGCGGATCTTGCCGGTGGCGTTGCGGGGCAAGGCGTCGGTGAACTGGACGTGCTTCGGAACCTTGTAGCGGGCGAGGTGCTGTCCGAGGTGCGCGCGGAACGCGGCTTCGTCGAGCCGGGCGCCGGGCCGGCGGACGACGAAGGCGGCGCCGGCCTCACCCCAGCGCTCGTCGGGCACGCCCACCACGGCGCACGCGTCGACCTCGTCGAGCCCGACGGCGACCGCTTCGATTTCGGCGGGGTAGACGTTCTCGCCGCCCGAGATGATCATGTCCTTGACCCGGTCGACGATGTGGGCCCAGCCGTCGTCGTCGACGCGCACGACGTCGCCGGTGCGGAACCACTCCCCGTCGACGAAGCTCGCCCGGGACTCCTCGGGCCGGTTCCAGTAGCCGCCGAAGACGTGCGGGCCGCGCACCAGCAGCTCGGCGGGGACGTCGCCGAGCGGTTCCGGCGCGTCGCCCGGACCCAGCGCGGCCACGTCGGTGAAGAAGTGCGGCACGCCGGCCGCGACGGGGTGGTCGAGCGTGCCCTCGTGGGTGCCCATCGACACGCCCGGGGAGGCCTCGGTCATGCCGTAGCCCTGCAGCAGCCGGACACCGCGGTCGAGCCACGCGCGGGCGACGCGCTCGGCCACCGGCGACCCGCCGTAGACCACGCAGGTCAGCGAGGAGAGGTCGGTGCGGTCCCAGGATTCGTGGCGCCACAGCATTTCGAGCATCGTGGGGACGGCGGAGAAGCTCGTGATCCCGGCCTCGCCGATCCGGGCGAGGATGGTGCCCGGATCGACCCTGGCCACCGGTTCCACGCTGCCGCCCTTGAACAGCGTCGGCAGCGTGATCTGGCCCAGCCCGACGCAGTGGAACAGCGGGGCGATGCACAACGCCTTGTCGGAGCTCAGGACGTCGAGGTGGGCGAGCTGGTTGACGGTGTTCCAGGTGAGATTCGCGTGGGTGAGTACCGCCGCCTTCGGCCGGCCGGTGGTGCCGGAGGTGTAGAGCAGCAGGCAGGGGTCTTCGAGCCGGACCTCGGTGGCCGGCAGGGCCCCGGAGGTGGCCAGCTCCGCCTCGAAGTCCAGCCCGCCGGCCGGACAGGACGCCGGGTCCGTCGCCACGACGTGCCGCAGGGTGTCCGGCAACGGATCCTTCAGCAGCTCGTCGGTGTCCGGGCTGTGCACGAGGACCGACGCGCCGCTGTCGTCGAGCATGTACCGGATCTCCACGGGGGAAAGCCGGTAGTTGAGCGGCACGAAGATCGCGCCGCACCGGGCGGTGGCGAAGAGCGTCTCGAACACGGTGATGTCGTTGACACCGAGGTAGGCCACGCGGTCACCGGCGCGGACGCCGAGCCGGGTCAGCGCGCCGGCGAGGCGCTCGACCCGGTCGGCCAGCCCGGCGTAGGTCAGGGTCCGGTCCTGCTGCACCAAGGCGGTGCGGTCCGGCGAGATCCGCGCGCGCCGCGCCGGCCAGCTGCCCAGGCCGAAATCGGAAAGGTTCACTGCTGCCTCCTTCACAAGCGGAGCACAGGTTTGATCGTCTTGCCACTCACCATGTCGTCGACCGCCTGCCCAATCTGCCCGAACTCGTAGTGGGTGACCAGCCTTTCCAGCGGGAACCGGCCGGTGGTGACCAGCTCGGCCAGGGTCGGCACCAGCGCCTGGGTTTCCGCGTCGCCCATGGTGAGGCCGACGACGTGCCGGCCGGGGAGCAGGAAGTTGACGTCGACGGGCACCTCGGTGCCGAAGGCCGGCGCGCCGACGACGACCGCGGTGCCGCGCGCGGCGAGCGTCCCGATCGCCGTCCGCAGGACACCGGCGTTGCCGGTGGTTTCGACGACGCCGTCGACCCCGCGGCCGTCGGTGAGCTTCCCGACCGCCTCGGCGAGGTCCTCGCCGGTCGTGTCGATGGTGTCGGTGGCGCCGAGTTCCCTGGCGAGCTCGAGCCGGCCGGGGACGCGGTCGACGGCGATGATCCGGGCCGCCGGGGTCAGGCGGGCGGCCATCACCGCCGACAGGCCGACCGCGCCGGCGCCGGTGACCAGCAGCGTGGCGCCCGGGCGCGGGGCCAGGACGTTCCACACCGCGCCGGCGCCGGTCATGATGCCGCAGCCGAGCGGCGCCAGGAGGTCGAGCGGCGCGTCCGCGGCGACCTTGACGACGCTGCGTTCGTCGACGACGGCGTGCCCGGCGAAGCTCGACTGGCCGAAGAAGTGGCCGCCGAGCGGGCTGCCGTCACGGGAGATCGGGGAGGTGCCGTCCGGGCGCCGCCCGCCGATCAGGTTGGCCGGCAGCCAGGTCTCGCAGTACGCGGGGTGGCCGTCGCGGCAGTTCGCGCAGCGGCCGCAGGAGGTGTAGCTGAGCAGGACCTGGTCGCCGGTGACCACCCGGGTGACCGCGGTGCCGACCTCCTCGACGACTCCGGCGCCTTCGTGGCCCAGCACCCCGGGCAGCGGGAACGGCAGGGCGCCGGCGGCGACGCCGAGATCGGTATGGCACACGCCGGCGGCGACGATCCGCACGCGGATCTCGTCGGGGCGCAGCTCGTCGAGTGACACTTCGCCGATGCTGAACCCGGCGCCGGGGGATTCCACTACGGCCGCGGTGGTTCTCGTGGTGGGCATGGGTTTCTCCTGGAAGTCTCAGGCGAGGGAGATGACGACGGACTTGGTCCGGGTGTAGGCGTCGAGGGCTTCGGGGCCGTACTCGCGGCCGAAACCGGAGTCCTTGACGCCGCCGAAGGGGATCGCGGGGTCGAGCATCGCCCAGTCGTTGACCCAGACGATGCCGGCGTCCAGCCGCGCGGCGACGCGGTGCGCGCGGGCGAGGTTCGTGGTCTGCAGCCCGGCGGCCAGGCCGTAGGGCGTGCCGTTGGCGAGGGCGACGGCTTCGTCTTCGGTGGCGAAGCGCTGAACGGTCAGCACGGGCCCGAAGATCTCCTCCTGCACGACGCGCGAAGTGTGCGGCAGGTCCGCGATCACCGTCGGCTGGAAGAAGAACCCGCCCGCGGCGTCGCCGTCGAGCGCCGGGCGCCCGCCGCCGGCGACGATCCGGCCGCCGTCGGCACGGGCCTGCTCGACGTACTGCTCGACCTTCACCCGGTGCCGCTCGCCCGCCATCGGGCCGACCACCGTGGCGGGGTCGAACGGGTCGCCGACCGGCACGTGCGGCACGGCTTCGGCGAGCGCGCCCAGCACCGAGTCGTACAGCGCGTCGGCGACGAGCAGCCGGGGCCCGCCCATGCAGAACTGGCCGGTGTTGAAGACGAACGCCTTGATCGCCGCGCCGACCGCCTGCTCGACGTCGGCGTCTTCGAACACGATGTGCGCGGCGTTGCCGCCGAGCTCGAGGGTGACCGGCTTGAGCCGCTCCCCGGCGAGGCTCGCCGCGTGCCTGCCGACCGCGGTGGAGCCGGTGAACGCGATCTTGTCGACCCCGGGGTGGGTCAGCAGGTGGTCCCCGATCTCCGAGCCGAACCCGGTGACGACGTTGACCACGCCGTCGGGCACGCCGGCCTCGGCGAGGATCCCGGCCATCAGCAGCGCGCTGAGGGAGGTGTCCTCGGCCGGCTTGTGCACCACGGTGTTCCCGGCGGCCAGCGCGGGCGCGATCTTCGAGGTGGACAGGATCAGCGGGAAGTTGAACGGCGTGATCGCCGCGACCACCCCGAGCGGCTCGCGACGGGTGTAGGCGTGCGAAGGGATCGGGATCGTCCGTGCCGCCCCGTCCACGCTCTGCGCCATGGCCGAGTAGTACTCGTACTGCTCGGCGACGGTCTCGACGTCGACGGCCCGGCACAGCGAGACCGGCTTGCCGACGTCGGCACTCTCGACGGCGACGATCTCGTCCGCGCGGGTCCGCACCAGGTCCGCGACCCGGTGCAGGATCCGCGCCCGCTCCCGGCCCGGCGTCGCGGCCCACCCGGGGGCGGCTTCGCGGGCGGCGGCCACCGCGGCGTCCACATCGGCGGCCGACCCGCGGGCGACCGACGTGAGGGTCTTCCCGGTGCCCGGGTCGACGGCGCCGAAGCGGTCCCCGGCAACGGGCTCCCGCCACCGGCCACCGATGAACAGCTGTCCCGGCTCGACGTCCGGCCGCTGTAGCCGGGTGCCCGGCCGCTCCTCGACTGCGGTCATCGGTTCGACTCCTCACTGAGCGAAGCTGATGTCAGGGTTACTGATATAAGGGACCCTGAGAATGCGGCCGGTTCGCCTCCCTGTCAAGGGGGCGCGGCGAAGATCTCGCGGCAGCGCGCGGAGCACCGAAAACGCGGCGACGGTCACCCGATCGGCGGGTTTGAGATGCGCGGAGGCAGGTCGCGTGCGGGCGCGCCGGGTTCGCCCGTTGGCGGGGTTGCGCCGTTCGGATCAAGGGTTACGCTGCAAGGTGCGGTACAGCCAGCACAGGCGTTTCCCCTCCGACTTGCCGGCGTTCGAGCGGGCCGGGTGAGACCCGTTCGTCGTCACGTCATCCGCTAACGAAGGCGTGTGGAAATGTTAGTCGTCCAGCCCCCAGCGACGGCGATCCCGGTAGCGCCGTCGGCACGCGTACGACTCACCGCCGAAATCCAGGTGGTCCGCCCGTACTTCGGCGCGGTCATGGTCCGGATCCGCGGCGCCCTCGACGAGGACAGCGCACCCCGGCTTCGCTCCGAGCTGAGCACCTGGGCGCACCGCCGGTTCCCGGTCCTCGTGCTCGACCTGTCCGAGGTCGACTTCCTCGACGCGGCCGGGCTTGCCGTGCTCGGCGGGATCCAGGCCCGGTCCGTCCGGGAGAACGCCACCCTGCGGATCGTCACCGGGGACAACCGGGTGGTGCGCCGGGCCCTCGCGGCCAGCGGGCTCGACCACGCGCTGAACGTCAGCCGGCTGCCCTCCGGCTGGGAGCGGGCGACGGAAATCCCCAGCCAGGGCTGACACCTTCGAGCGGATCGGCACGCGGCGTCTCGGCCGCGTGCCGAATCGTTCGGGTGCGCGGGGTCAGTCGCCGGCGCGGAGTTCGATGTTGCGGCGCTGCGCTTCGTGCAGCTGGTCTTCGAGCGTGACGATGCGGCAGGCGGCGTCGACGGCGGTGCCCTCGTCGACCAGTTCCCGCACGCGGGCGGCCAGGCGCAGCTGGTGCCGCGAGTAGCGGCGGTGCCCGCCGGCGGACCGTTGCGGGGTGATCAGGCCGGCCTCGTCGAGGCTGCGCAGGAAGCCCTGGGTCGTGCCCAGCATGTCCGCGGCCCGGCCCATGGTGTAGCCGGGGTAGTTCTCGTCATCGAACTTGCCGGCCCCGCCGTGCGTGGCCGGTCCTTCTTGGTCAGGAATCATTCCACCTCCGCATCACAAAGGACCCCGGGTGCCACTGCGGCACCCGGGGTCCTCAAGGGTTGGGTTTCACCATTGTCAACCGGCGAAGAAGCCGGCGTACTGCACCCGCTTCCGGCCAGGGGCCGGACAATGCGGGGATCGCTCATTCGTAACCGAGAACCACCTCCGAACTCGATGGGACTGCGGTACCCGCGCGGCGCTACCAGGCCGCTGCGGGCGATCCAATGATGTTCCCGTTCCCTTCTTTCCGGTGTTTTCCACTTACTGGGCACTGCTACTTCACTTGCTGGTACTGCACTTGCCGTTGCTGCACTTGCTGCGAACGTCACCGCTGGGACCCCTTCAACTGATCGGTCCCAGCACGCTGACGCCGCTGGTCACTGCCCGGAGCCCCGTTCACAGATCGGCTCCGGCCACCTGACCGGTCCTGCCACTGCATTACCTGAACTGCATTACCTGAACTGCATTACACGAACAACTGCACACTGCTGATCTTCGCGGGCGCACCTGCTCCGCCCGCGTCCTGCACTTCCGCTTCGGGACCGGTACTACTGCGTCTTCACCACATCGGTCCTGAAGTACTGCTCCCGGTCACCAGCCGGAACCTGTTCCTTGATCGGCTCCGCCCTGCCTGACCGCCTTGTCTCACTTCGCGGGTAGTTACGTTCTCTCCCGCGCCTGCTTGACGTTGTCTCTCTCGGTACAAAGAGAAGACTACACACACACGCCGGGGAATGTCTACTCCGGTCGGCATAGATTTTCTGGGCTCACCCGGACGTGGCCGCCCGGGCCCGCCGCATCAGCCGCCGACGTGGATTCCGGGTCGGCGGGCCGGGTCCGGCTCGCTGCTGCGGATGATTTCGCGGACGACCGGCGGGGTGTCGCCGCGGCCGAGGATGAGGTACCGGAACAGGTGCCCGAGCGGGTTGCCTTCGGACCATTCGAAGTGGCACTGGGGCCGGACCCCGGTCACGTCGCGCAGCGCGAGCAGGATCGCGGCGATCGCGTTGGGCGCCGCGGGACTGTTCGCCCGCAGGACCCGGTGCCCGTCGACGTCGACGCCGCGGACCTGGAGCACGTTGCTGAACTCCGACGGGTCCACGACGTCGATTTCGAGGAAGAGGATGTCGGCCGCGCCGGGGACGGGGTTCATCCCGCGCTGTTCGGCCTCCTTGGCGGAGTACTCCGCGTCGTCCCCGCCCTGGCGGCGGTTGGCGACGATGTTCAGCGCGCCGTCGTGGGCCAGCGAATCGGTGATGAACCGGCGGGCGGGCTCGTCGAACTCGATGCGCTCGGCGCGCAGTTCCGTCGTCCGCGAAACCCGCGAAACCAGGGAGACGACGATGATCCCGAGGATGAACAGGGCCGAGATGGCGATCCCGTCGGGCTTTTCGATGACGTTCTCGACGAGGGCGTACAGCAGGACGAGGGTCAGCACGACGAAGCCCGCCGCGGCGCCGCGCTGGCGCCGCCGGATCGCCGAGATGCTGACCGCGACCGAGCCCGAGACCATCATGGCGAGGATCCCGGTCGCGTAGGCCCCGGCCTGGGCGTTGACGTCGGCGCCGAACGCGATCGTGATGAGGACGCTGATCACCGTGTAGACGATCACGACCGGCCGCACGGCGCGGCCCCATTCGGGGGCCATCCCGTAGGAGGGCAGGTACCGCGGGACGATGTTGATCAGCCCGGCCATCGCCGAGGCGCCGGCGAACCACAGGATGAGGACGCTGCTGATGTCGTAGGCGGTCCCGAAGATCTCGCCCAGCTCGTGGTGGGCGAGGTAGGCCATGGCCCGGCCGTTGGCCTCGCCGCCTTCCTTGAACGCGTCGGCCGGGATCAGCACGGTGGTGATGAAACTCGTCGCGATCAGGAACACCGACATGACGAGCGCGGCGGCGGTCAGCAGCTTCCGCGTGTTGCGGATCCGGGACTCCAGCCGCTCCTCCGCGGTTTCGCCCTTGGCCGCGACCAGCGGCATCATGCTGACCCCGGTCTCGAAGCCGGACAGGCCCAGCACCAGCAGCGGGAACGCGATCACGGCCGGGCCGATCACCCCGGTGAACCCGCCGCCGCCGGCGGTCAGCGCGTCGGCCCAGCGGGAAAGGTCCTCGGAGCCGGCGAACAGGTCGATCCCACCGGCGACCACGACCACGGCGTTGAGCGCCAGGAAGATCGCGACGAGCGGGATGGCGACCCCGACCGCCTCGCTGAAGCCCAGCAGGAACACCCCGCCGAGGATCAGCAGCAGGACGACGGTGATCAGCACGGCGTGGCCGTGCAGGAAGCCCGGCAGGTACGGGTTTTCGAGCATGTGCACGGTCGCGTCCGCCGACGACAGGGTGATCGTGATGATCCACGAGGTCGCGACGAACCCGAGCAGGGTGAGGACGAAGAGCTTGCCTCGCCAGAACGGCAGCAGGTTCTCCAGCATCGCCACCGAGCCCTGCCCGTGCGGGCTCTCGCGGGCCACCCGGCGGTACATCGGCAGCATGCCCAGCAGCGTCAGCGCGACGATCAGCAGGGTCGCCAGCGGCGACAGCGCCCCGGCGGCGAGCGCGGCGATGCCGGGCAGGTAGGAGAGGGTGGAGAAGTAGTCGACGCCGGTCAGGCACATGACCTTCCACCACGCCTGCGGCTTGCCGTGGTCTTCGCCGCCCGCCCGGCCGACCGGAGCCACCCGGTGCTCCAGCAGCCACCGGGCCACGCCGGAGGCCGGCGGCTTCGGCGGCACCGGGCTCGCCACACTCTCCGGCACGGTCACTTCGGGTGAAGCACTCATCGTCGTCCCTCTCGTCCCCGACACAACGGTGCCAAGAATGCCCGACGGCGTCCGAGGGCCTGGCCGCAGACCCTCGAACGACCGCCGCACGCGGGCTGAGGTTCCCGGAGAGGACGTCGTTCAGCGCGGGGCGGGCTCGCGCAGGCCCTCGATCGTCTCCCGCAGCGCTTCGTCGGTCGGCGTCGGCTCGATCCCGAAGGCGGCCGTCGCGGCGGAGGAGTCGAGGACGAACGGCCGCCGCAGCTGGTACTGCATCTCGACCATGGCCCGCGCGGCCGGGTTGAAGAGCCCGGCCAGGCGGAGGGCGAAGGCGGGCATCGTGGTGACGCGGGCCGCCGGTGCCCCCGCCAGTTCGGCGGCGCGCTCGGCGAGCCGGCGCAGCGGCACCGCCGGCGCGGTCGGCACGTGCCACGCCCGGCCCCAGGCCCGTTCGTCGGCCGCGACCGCGACCAGGGTGCGGGCGACGTCACCGACGTGGGTCCAGCTGTGCGGGGCGTCCGGGTCGGCCGGCGCCGACGCGGCTTTGCCGGCGAGCACTTTGGGCAGGACCAGCACGCTGAACGGCGACACCGCGCCCGCGCCGAGGTAGTCGGACCCGCGCACCTCGGCCGTCCGGATCCGCCCGGCTTCGTGGGCGGCCAGCGCGTCGGCCCACAGCCGGGCCCGCACCTGCCCCTTCACCGAGTTGGGCCGCGCGGGCAGCTGTTCGGTGATCGGGCCGTCGACGGCGCCGTAGCCGTAGAGGTTGCCGGTGGTGACGAGCACGGCGCCGCTGACTTCGGCGGCCCGCAGGAGCGCGGCGCCGAGCGGCGGCCAGTCGGTGGCCCAGCGGTGGTAGGCGGGTCCCGCGCAGCTGTACAGCGCGACGGCGCCTTCGGCGTGCCGCGCGAGCGCGGTGGCATCGGTGGCGTCCGCCGCGACGCGCTCGACGCCGTCGAGCTGCGGGCCGCCGCCGCTGCGGCTGACCAGGCGGACCGTTTCGCCTGCGGAGGCGAGCGAACGAGCGGTGGCCGTGCCGACCGGACCGGCGCCGACGATGACGTGCAGGGACATGGGAGTAGCCTCTTTCCACCCAGGAGAGAACACTGTTCTCTGATAAGAACACCGTACTGGGCCGCCCGGGTGGTCGTCAAGAACACTGTTCTCGTCGAGTTCGGGTGTTCTCGAAACTGTGCGACACTGGGGCCATGTCCGCCTCGTCGTTGCGCGCCCGGGTCCGCTCGGAGATGCACCAGGAGATCAAGGAAGTCGCCCGGCGGCACCTCGCCGCGGAGGGCGCGAACCTGTCCCTGCGCGCCGTCGCCAGAGACATGGGAATCGTCCCTTCGGCGCTGTACCGGTACTTCCCGGGCCGCGACGCCCTGCTGACCGCGTTGATCGTCGACGCCTACGAAGGGCTGGGTGCCGCGGCGACCGACGCCGAAGCGGCGGTCCCGCGCGAGGACCTGCGCGGCCGGTGGTTCGCCGTGTGCCGCGCGGTGCGGTCCTGGGCACTCGCGCATCCCGCCGAATACGGCCTGATCTACGGAAACCCCGTGCCCGGCTACGTCGCCCCGCAGGAAACCGTGGTCCCGGCGGCGAAGGTGGTCCTCCTGCTCGCGGCCGTCGGGCGGGACATACCGGGTGACGCGCTCCCGGCCGGGCCGCCGGTGCCCGAGCCCGTCCGCGCCGATCTGCGGCGCCTGATCGACGAACGGCCCGGCGACCTGCCGGAGGAACGGCTGGACCGGGTGTTCGCCGCGTGGACGCACCTGTTCGGCCTGGTCAGCTTCGAGGTCTTCGGCCGGCTCGACACCATCATCGTGGCGCGCGCCGAATACTTCGAGCACCACGTGGCCCTGCTGGCCGATCTGGCCGGCCTGCCGTGAGGCGGGCTCAGGGCCGGCTGAGCGGGGCCAGCTCGGCGAACGGCCGCCGGACCCGGACCTCGGGACCGGACAGGTCGAGGTCTTCCCAGGCGACGTAGCGGCTGTGCCGGTGCAGGCGGCGGATGAGCGCCACGAGCGGGGCGGGGCCGCGCTGGTCGTGGCGCTGGTAGCCGAAGAGGCGGACGCGGGTGCGGCCGACGATCACCCCGCGCACCACGAGTTCGGGCAGCCCGTCGCCGCGTGGCGTCGCCTCCGCCCGGATGTCCCGGATCGCCCCGAGGTCGCGGCCCGTGACGTCGCGGACGCGGCGCCCGATCAGCTCACCGGCTCGCATGGCCCGCTCCGGGGATCCGGCCGATGACCTTGCGGCGCAGCCAGTCCTCGGACGGGCTGCCGGTGGCCTCGGCGATGGCGGTGGTCACGACGATCGTCGGTTCGAACCGGCGGATGGCGTTCATCGGGATCCGTTGCGGCGCCTGGGCGCGGAACCCGCGGCCGATCCGCCGCAGCAGTTTCCCGATCGGGCCGTCGATGCGGTCCGCGAGTGCCTCCGGGCCGACGAGCAGCGCGTCGACGACGAGAGTCCCGCCCTCGGCGCGGAGCTCGAGGTCGTCCACCTTGCCCACGACGGTGCCGTCTTCGCCGATGATCTGCCGATCGAGCAGCGAGTCGCCCAGGTCGATCGCGTCGACGTCGGTCCACGGGTTCATTGGCCGGCTCCGGTGAAGATCAGCAGCGGGATCGCCGCCACCGCCGCGACGGCGATGACGACGAGCATGACGACGCCGACGACGTTGCTGAAGCGCCCGTTGGCGTGCTTGCCCAGGTATTCGCGGTCGTTGGCGACGATGAGCACCGGCAGGTAGGTCAGCGGCAGCGCCACCGCCGAGAAGATCAGCGAGATCTCGGTGAGGCCGACCGGGTCGATGCCGGTCTGCACCACCAGCACCGCGAGCAGCAGGCCGGCGCCGACGGTGACGTGGAACCGGGCGGCGTTGCGCGGCGCGCGGCGCTTGCCCCATTCCCAGCCGAAGTACTGGGCCAGCATGTACCCCGACGACAGCCCGGTCTCCAGCGCCGCGCCGAACGTGGCGGCGAAGATGCCGATCAGGACGATCACCAGGCCCGCCGTCCCCAGCGCGAGCGTCACCGGCAGCACGATCTGGCTGACCTGGCTGACGTCGACGCCCGCCGGGAACAGCACGACCGCGGAGCACGCCATCACGGCAAGGGCGAGCAGGCCGCCGAGGGGGAACCCGAGCAGCACGTTGGCGCGCTGCACCGACAGGTCCTTGACGGTCCAGCCCTCTTCGACACCGCCGGAGGAGAAGAAGAACACCTCGTACGGCGTCATCGCGGAGGCGAACAGCGCGACCGCGTGGTAGGCGTAGGTCGGCAGCGCCTGGTCGGGCGGCGGCGCGAACCCGGCGGCCTGCGCGCCGAGCGACGACCAGTCGGGGTGCAGGAAGAACACCGCGACGGCGAACACCCCGATCGCGAGACCGCCGAGGCCGAAGCCGGTTTCCATCTTCTCGAAGCCGACCCGCCACACCACCAGCCAGATGAGCACGCCGATCGGCAGGACCCAGACGAGCCGGTCCACCCCGGACGCCAGCTCGATGACGATCGCGACGCCGCCGATCTCCGCGCACACGGTCAGCAGCGTGATGAGGAACGACCCGGCGAGGTTGAGCAGCGCCATGCGCGGGCCGAGGCGCTCGCGGATCAGGTCGAACACCGGCCGCCCGGACACCGCGACGACCCGCCCGGACATGTCGGCGTAGACGCAGATCCCGAGCACGCCGACGACGGTCACCCAGACCATGGCCATCCCGTAGCGGGCGCCCACGACGCCGCTTTCGACGAGGTCGCCGATGTCGACGAAACCGCCGACCGCGGTGAGGATCCCGAGGGTGACGGCGAGGACGCGCTTGTTCACGACGACACGCCCCACTGGGCGAGTTCGCCGATCAGGCCCTGCAGCTCGGCGTCGATCCGGTCGAGCCCGGCGTCGGTGCCGTCGCCGAGGCCGTCGTCGAGCCGGTGGGCCAGCACGACCCCGCGGTCGGCGATCGACGCCAGCGCCGCGCGGGCGCGGTCGTCGGTCAGCTCGCCGACGTCCTGGCCGGCGGAGCCGAGTTCGTCGGCGGCGTCGCGGACCGTGATCGACAGGCTGGGCACCGGCGGCACCGAGTCGCGGTCGGCGGTCACCACGAGTCGCAGGAGTTCGAGCTGGCCCCGGATTTCGCGCCCGGCGTGCACGGTTTCGGCCTGGGGGTCCGTTCCGCACCCCGCCGCCGGCACCGCCAGCATCGCCACAGCGACCAAGGCGGTCGTCGCGCGGATTCGAGCCGGCCGCGTCACACGCACGCAGGGCAGATACCCGGCCGGCGCGCGCGCAAACATCATCCCGGTCCGCCACGGTGGACAGACGCGTGATTGAACCGGGCCCGTCCCGGGCAATCGGTGGCCATGTCGAGCGAAGCACCCATTCGGGGGGATGAGGGCCCGGACGACAACGACCTTCCCGTCACCCGGCCGGCGTGGCCGGTCACGGCCGTCAGCGCGGTTTCGCGCGGCGGCCTGCTCTGGCTCGTCGTGGCCGGGGCGCTGGCCGCCCGCCCCGGTCCCCGGCGGCGGGCGGCGGGCCGCGGTCTCGTGGCGGGCGCGGCCGGAATGGCGCTCGGGCACGGCGTCAAGGCGCTCGTCCGGCGGAGGCGGCCGCCGGCGCGGCAGCTCCCGGCCCGCCAGGCGCTGCACGACCAGCCGTCGTCTTCGGCGTTCCCGTCGACGCACGCGACGACGGCCGCGGCGTTCACGGTCGCCGTCGCGCTCACCGCTCCGGCCGCGGGGGCGGCGGTCGCGCCGCTGGCGGCCTTCGTGTGCTACACCCGGCTCCGGACCCGGGCGCACTGGCCGACGGACGTGTACGGCGGCGTCGCGCTCGGCGCCGCCGCCGGCTACCTCGTGTGCCGCCCGGACCGGGCGCGGAAGTACGCCCGGATGGTCGTGCCATCGCTGCCGGTGTGAACGCGGACGAGGTCGGCGAGGTGGTTGACGAGCAGGAGCCCGCGGCCGCGGGGCTGGTGGAGCGTCGCGGGGCGACGGCCGGCGAGGGGGTCGGTGAGCTTGCCCCGGTCGTGGACCTCGCAGGTGAACTCGCCGTCGTCGTCCCACAACCGGACGGTGCCGGACCCGCTGCCGTGTTCGACGCTGTTGGAGAGCAGCTCGGTCACGACCACTTCGACGTCGGCGGCCTGCTCTTCGGACAGCCCGCAGCGGATCGCGCGGACGTGGGCCAGCGCGCGGGCCGCGGCGAGGTCCGTGGTGTCCGTCAGCTCGAAGACGCCGTCCGGGGTCGCCAACGGCCGGTTGTACCGGTCGACGACCTCGCCGGGGGCGTAGGCGGGGCTGGTGCGCCGGCCGGCGCCGTCGATCAGGACGGGGTGGGTGGCCTCGGCGTCGGCCAGGACGTCCGGGGTGAGCGTCTCGACGTCGTAGGGGCACAGGATCGTCACGTCCCGGCCGGCGAAGGCCAGGTTGATCAGCGCCTCGTGCTGGACGCACGCCGGGTACTCGACGGCCGACCGCGCCGCCCAGATCGGCTCGCCGATGATCCGCACCGGCCCGTCCACGTGGGCGTCGGCGAAAGCCCGCAGCACGCCGGGGATGATCCGCCCGGGGTTGCGCCCGGCCTCGGTCATGTCGAGCAGCCGCACCCGGCCGGCGTCCGCGCCGAGCTCCCGCCGCAGCAGGTCCAGGTTGCGGCCGGGCACCGCGACCGCGACCGGCTCGTCCGCGGCCAGCCCGCCCCACACGAAGGGCACGGTCCCCGCCAGGTACTCGGCGTCGCCGCGGTAGAACAGCGCTGGGTGCACGAAGGGATCGGCTGGGCAGGCGTCCGCGGTCACGCTCAAGTCGCCTCCTCTTCGGGCGGGAACCCCCTCCAGTATGCGCGACGGCCTAACCGGATCGGGTGACCCCTCCGGGCCCGCGACGGCCGGGCCCGGCGCCACGCCGCCAGCGCCGCCGCGGCGAGCGCGCCCCCGCCGGCGGCGAGGAGGCCGTGGTGCCGGCTGCCCCACAGCTGGAAGCTGCGCGGGGTGGACTTGGCGTCGAACTCGCCGTGGGCGCCGTGGTCGCGCGCCTGGTCGGCCGGTTCCCACAGGTTCGACGGACGGCCGGCCGGTTCGTCCTCGCCGGTCTGCTGGGACCGGTAGCCGGTCTTGGCGAGGTAGCGGTCCAGGATCCCGGGCGCGACGGCGTTCGCGAGGAGCGTGCCGACGGTGCTGCCGCCGACCCAGTACTCGCGCCGGCGCGGGTGGCCGGCGGCGTGCAGCACGGCGCGGGCGGCGACCTCCGGCTGGTAGATCGGCGGCACCGGCTGCGCGTGGTGCGGCAGCTTGGACCGGACCCAGGAGAACTGCGGCGTGTTGACGGCGGGCAGCTGCACCATCGTGGTGCGGACGTGGCTGCCTTCGTGCAGGAGCTCGCAGCGCAGGGCTTCGTTGAAGCCCTGGATGGCGTGCTTCGCGCCGCAGTACGCGCTCTGCAGCGGAATCCCGCGGTAGGCGAGTGCGGAGCCGACCTGCACCACGGTGCCGTGGTCCCGCGGTTTCATCCGCCGCAGGGCGGCCATGGTGCCGTGCACGTAGCCGAGGTAGCTGACCTCGGTCACCCGGCGGAACTCGTCGGGTTCGATCTCGCCGAACGGCGCGAACACCGACGTGAAGGCGACGTTCACCCACACGTCGATCGGGCCGAGCTCCTTCTCCGCCAGAGCGGCCGCGGCTTCGACTTGGTCGAAGTCGGCGACGTCGGTGGGGATCGCCAGGGCGGTGCCGCCGTCCCGGGTGATGTCTTCGGCCGCGGCGGCGAGGCCTTTCTCGCCCCGGGCCAGCAGCGCGACGCGGGCTCGCCGGGCGCCGAAGGCCCGGGCGACCGCGCGGCCGACGCCGCCGCTGGCCCCGGTCACGACGACGACCTGGGCGTCCGTTCCGGTCATGACCGCCTCCGTTCCCCGGCGCGCCGCGTCATCAGTTCTTCCTGCCCGGCAGGAACTCCTGCAGCTTCGTCTTGACGCCCTGCGCGACCAGGTGGAACGCGTCCGGATCGCCCTTCAGCACCGCCTGGGCGGCGGACTTCGCCTGCTCGAAGGTCGCGTGCGGCGGGATCGGCGGCACCTCCGGGTCGCAGCGGACGTCGAGCACGGCCGGCTTGCCCGCCGTCAGCACGGTTTCCCACGCCGACGCGAGCTGGTCCGGCTTGTCGACCGTGACCGCGGTGAGGCCGAGGGAGAGCGCGAAGCCGGCGTAGTCGACGTCCGGCAGGCTCTGGGATTCCTCGAACTTCGGCGCGCCACCCATCGCGCGCAGCTCCCAGGTGACCTGGTTCAGGTCGTTGTTGTGGAAGACGCAGATCACGCAGGTCGGGTCGCTCCAGAGGGCGTGGTACCGCGCGATGGTGATCAGCTCGGCGAGGCCGTTCATCTGCATGGCGCCGTCGCCGACGAGGGCGATGACCGGGCGGTCGGGGCAGGCGAACTTGGCGCCGATGGCGTACGGGACGCCGGGGCCCATCGTGGCCAGCGTGCCCGACAGCGATCCGCGCATCTCCCCGCGCATGCGGAGGTTGCGGGCGTACCAGTTGGTGGACGAGCCGGAGTCCGCGGTGACGATGGCGTTGTCCGGGATCCGCCGCGACAGCTCGGACACGACGGCCATCGGGTTCACCGGCTCCGCGCCGACGGCGGCTTCGCGCTCCACGGTTTCCCACCAGGAAGCGACGTTCTTCTCGATCGTCTCGCGCCACGACCGGCTTGGTTTGCCCGTCAGCTTCGGCAGCAGCGCGCGCAGGGTGACCGCGCTGTCGCCGACGAGGTTGACCTCGGTCGGGTAGCGCATCCCGATGAGGCGGCCGTCGAGGTCGATCTGCACCGCGCGCGCCTGGCCGAACTCGGGCAGGAACTGGCTGTACGGGAAGTTGGAACCGACGATCAGCAGGGTGTCGCAGTCGCGCATCAGCTCGTAGCTCGGCCGGGTGCCGAGCAAGCCGATCGAGCCGGTCACGTACGGCAGCTCGTCGGACAGGACGTCCTTGCCCAGCAACGCCTTCGCGACACCGGCGCCGGTGACCTCCGCGACCTGGCGAACCTCTTCGGCCGCGCCGCGCGCGCCCTGCCCGACCAGGATGGCGACCTTCTCCCCGGCGTTGAGCACCTCGGCCGCGGCGTCGATGTCCCGCTCGGGCGGGACCGGCCGGGACCACGCCGTGCCCGGCGGGCTGGACGGCACCTGCTTGAACGCGTGCCGCGGCGGGGAGTACTCCTCCTCCTGCAGGTCCGCGGGGATGATCAGGGCGGTCGGGCAGCGGGACGACTCGGCCGTCCGGATCGCCCGGTCGAGGGCGTTCGGCAGCTGCTCGGCGACGTTGACCTCGACGAGGTATTCGCTCGCGACGTCCTTGAACAGCGCCTGCAGGTCGACTTCCTGCTGGTAGCTGCCGCCCATCGCGCTGCGCGCGGTCTGCCCGACGATCGCCACGACCGGGACGTGGTCGAGTTTCGCGTCGTAGAGCCCGTTGAGCAGGTGGATCGCGCCCGGGCCCGAGGTGGCCATGCAGACGCCGACCTTGCCGCTGAACTTCGCGAACCCGACCGCCGCGAACGCGGCCATCTCCTCGTGCCGGGTCTGCACGAACCGCGGCTGGTCGTCCGCCTTGCCGAACGCGGCGACGAGGCCGTTGATCCCGTCGCCCGGATAGGCGAAGACCTGTTCCACCCCCCACTCACGCAGGCGCTGGAGCAGGTAGTCACCGACTGTCTGGGCCATGAGAACTCCTCTTGCCGTCCGGGGGCGGTGCCAGTTCGGTGAGCGCCTCCCGCACCCGGCGGGCCACCACCGCGGGCTGCGGCCAGGCCGGTTCGGGCCAGCGGACCAGGACCGACGGCGCCTCCGCACCGTCGGGTTCCAGCGCCAGGCTCCACCCGGCGCCGGCGGTCCACTGCAGCATCAGGAACCGGCCCTCGTGCCGCGCGGACCGATCGGCCAGTGCGACGTAGGCGGTCGACGGGCTGCCGTACTCGCTCCACGACGCGGCGGGCTCGACGCGCAGCAGCTCGGCGACGGCCTCGACGTAGTCGCGCAGGGCCGCGGCGTCGGCGTGCCCGGGATCCGGTTCCACCGGTGCGGACGCCTCCTTCCGTGGTCGCCGGCTCGACGCTCACCCATTCGCTGTACCCGCTTTCCCGGCCCGCTGAACCGGCCCTGGCCGGCCTTCGCCCCGCGACGCTCGTTTACCGGTCCGGCCCGCGGGTACCGGCTGGTCATGCTGCCCACGGTCAAGGATCTCGCCGAGCTGACCCGGCTCTTCGAAGCCGAAGACGACGGCGACCTGTACGTGCGCTGGTCCCACGGCCCGGGGGCCGACCTCGGCGACACGGAGTCGAGCCGGGACGGGCTGACCGGCATCGCGCTGCCCGGGCTGTCGGCGAACTCGCTGCGCCGGGAGCCGTGGTGGCGCGACCGCTCGGTCCGGTTGTGGCTGGCCCGCCGCCTCTACGACTACGAGCACCTGCGCGACCTGCGCGGCCCCGGCGTCCGGCCCTGGGTCCTGCGCGGCCGCGAAATCGCCCGCGGCCCGGACAACGAGCCGCTGGTGGTCGACGCCGAACCCCTGGCCTGGGTGGCCGACGAGGTCCTCCACGAGGCCCGCCGGCTGGTCGACGAACAGGGCTCCGGCGAGTGGGGACCGATGGACCGCCGGAGTTCGCCTGCCGCTGACGGCCGGCCGCCACGCGGGAACAACTGACAAACCATTCCGGCGATGATCGACTTCGTTACCGGATTCGCCGGGCCTGTCCTCCGGCTCCGGTGCAAGCGGCGACCGGTGGAACACCTGAACCCCCGTCTGTCCATTGAGGACGGGCACGGGAAGGCCCGAATGCGCGGTCTTGAGTCCTCACCGGGCGGGCTGGAACAGCTTGACCAGGTTGCCCGCGGGATCCGCCAGGAGGATCTGCCGTCCACCGGGACCGGCGACGACTTCGCCGCGGAAGGCCACCCCGGCGTCGGTCAGGCGCTTGATCTCGGCGTCGAGGTCGGGGACCACGAGGTGGATGCGGTTGCGCCCGGCGGCCGACGCGTCCTCGGGGGTGGCGCGGGCGCCGGAGCTGGCGGGGCCGGAGAGCAGGAGCCGCAGCGGGCCGCGGACGACGTCGGCGAAGGCGGGCGCGGCACTCATGCGCACCGTGAAGCCGAGGTGGGTGGTGTAGAAGGCGATGGCCGCCGGGACGTCGTCGACGACGTACCGGACGCTGGCGTGCTCAGTCATGGCTGGACCTCCTTGTCTTGAGCCACTGCCTCTTGTGCCACTGCGAGATCCGGCAGCAGGTGCCGGACGCGGGTGTCGATCTCGGCCGCGGTCAGCCGGAACGCGCGGTCGCCGGGATCGCGCGCCGCCGCCGGGTCGGGGATGCTCCAGTGGCGGCGCCGCGGGTGGTGCGGAAATTCGGGGCAGGCCTCGCGAGCCTTGTCGCACAAGGTGATCACGTGGTCGAACCGGCGACCGGCGAGCGTGTCCAGGTGCCGCGGCCGCTGCCCGGCGAGGTCGATGCCGAACTCGTCGCGCAGCACCCGCACGGCGGCGGGGTGCAGGGCGGCCTTGGGCCGGCTGCCGACGCTGGTCACCGTTACCGTCCCGCCCGTGCGCCGGCGCAGCAACGCTTCGGCGACGGGGGAGCGGGCGCTGTTGCCGGTGCAGACGAACAGCACGGCGATCCGCGGGGACGGTGGTGGTGGCGGTTCCTGACGCAGCGCCGGGTGCAGCGCCGCGCCGGTCTCGGCCAGCGCGGCGGCGCAGCGGTCGAGATCCAGGTGGTAGTAGCTGTCCCGGCCGTCGTGGCTGCTGCGCGTGGCGGTGACGAGCCCGCCGTCGCGCAGCAGCCGCAGGTGGTAGGAGACCAGGTTCTGCGGCTGGCCGGCGTGGTCCACCAGTTCACGGACCCGCAGGTCGCTGCCGGCGAGGGCCGCCAGCAGCGACCACCGCAGCGGGTGCGCGGCGAGCCGGACGAACGCGGGTGGCTCGGATGCCATTCCCGGAGAATACATCAAATCAGTTTGATGGACTAGCGAGCCGTGCCCGGCGTCGGGACCTGGCTGACCGGGGCGGTGGTGCGGGCGCTCTTCGGGCCGCGGACGCGCCAGGCGAGGGGCGAGCCCGCGGCACCGCGAGCGAAGACGGCCGGGGTCTGAGCACTCACCCGGGCCGGTTGACCGTCGGGATCTCGATGTTCACCGGTTTTCCTTCGGACAGGTAGAACATCAGCAGCTTGCGGATGGCTTCGTCGAGGGTCCAGGCGATCGGCGGGATCAGGGGCAGCGGGATGAGCTTCTCGCGCAGCGCCACGAACTGCGGGAAACCCGTGCGGATCAGCGGGTCCCAGACCGGTTCCCGGGGGACCTCCACCCAGTCGGCGACCCGGTCGCCGGCCACGTAGCGCGTCAACGCGTTCAGCAGCGGCCGCGCGAGGGGCGCGCCGGGGCCCGCGGCCTGGCTGGCCATCGTCAGGAGCGTGTCGGCCAGGGAAACGCCCTCCGGCGTCGGTCCCATGACCGGGTCCAGGATCTGCCGGGACTGGGCTTCGGCCGCGTCCCAGGTCGCCGGGATGTACTCGTCGAGGACGCCGAGCATGTGCGCGTTCACCTGCCACAGGTGCAGGAACGCGGCGGACTCCGCGGCGCTCACCGGGACGCGCCATTCGGTCAGCTTGCGCATGACGAAGGTGGGGAGGCTGTGCCAGGTGATCAGGATTTCGTGCTGGCTGATCGGAATCCGCCCGCCGCCGGTCCCGGACCAGCCGGGCGACTGCGGCAGCAGATGCCGGACCGCGGCGTGCACCAGCCGCGTCTTGACCGCGGTCACCATGATGTGGCCGTCGGGCTGGTAGGCGTTCAGCTCGTGGAGGTCGACGCCGAGCTTCGTCGTCTTCGCGACGCGGTCCTTCATCTCCGCGCCGCCCTTGGAGTAGTAGACGGCGCGGGCTTCGCCGGGGATGGCGGTGCTCATCATCCCGCTGCCCAGGCCGTAGCCCAGCAGGAGATAGGTGCCTTTGGTCTTCGTGAAGCCGGCCGCCCGCTCCAGCTTCGCGCGGTCGGCCCACGCCGGCAGCAGGCGCGCCCGCTCGATGAACGCCCGCAGGTCTTCTGGCAGTCCCGCCGGCAACGGCTGGTCGTTGCGCGTCCAGGTCCTCAGCAGCTCGTTGACGCGGGGCACCACGCCCCGTTCGAACAGGGAAGCCACCAGGGGATCGGCCTCGGCGTCCCACACCCAGCGGGGATCGGCGCCCGTTCCCGCGCCGGCGACCGAGCCACCCGGACCCCACGTCCAGGCGGCCAGCGCCCCGGCACCCGCGATCAGCATCTTCCGCCGGCTGAGTCCGTCCATGCGCTGAGCTCCTCTTCGAGTCTCGGATGATACGGTGATACGCCAGGCGTAATCGCGTATCTCGCCCAAGGAGAGCACAATGCGAGCCGACGGGCCAGGACCAAACGGGGCTTTATCGGTTCAAGGGGGAGTGCGGGTGGACCCGGTACGATCCGGCGGGATGCCGCCGGGCCCGGAAACACTGCTGGAACGCGCGCTCGCCGAGGCCGTCGACCGCGTCGACGACCACGACGAGATGACCGGCCGCGTCCTCGACGGCGCCTACGAACAGTTCTGCCGCATGGGCATCCGGCGCTCCACGATGGAAGACGTCGCCAGGCGCGCCGGGGTTTCCCGGATCACGGTCTACCGGCGCTTCGCCACGAAGGACGCCTTGGTCGAACACGTGGTGCGGCGCGAGTTCCGCCGGTACTTCGACCGGTTCCTCGTCGACATCGAAGAGGCCAGGACCGCCGCCGACCGGGTCGTGCTGGGCTTCGTCAGCGCGTTGCGGGCGATCCGGCACAACCGCCTCATCGGCGGGCTGATGGCGGCCGAGCCGGACGTGCTGGTTCCCTCCATGATCGGCGACGGCGGCCGGACCCTCGCCGCGGTGCAGCGGTTCGTCGCGGGCCAGCTGCACCGCGAACAGGCGGCCGGGAACGTCGCCGCCGAGGTGGACGTGGAGCTGGTGGCCGAGCTGATGGCCCGCGTTTCCGCCTCGTTCCTGGTCATCCCGAGCGAGGTCGTCGACCTCGACGACGACGACCAGCTGCGCGCGCTGGCCCGGAAGTTCCTCGTCCCGATGCTGGAGCCGAGCTAGCTCGCGACGACGAGGCGCACCAGTCCTGTGTGGACAATGGGATGCCGGTCGTCGTCGCGCGGGCCCGGGACCTCGGCATCACCGGAGACGAACCGGTCGACGGTCATCCGCACCGCGGAAGCTGTTCGACGGCACCGTTTTCCCCCGCTCCTGAGGAGCGGTCACGGCGGATCCCCCGCCGTACCCCTCGGGCGGTGGTGGACGACGACCGCAGGCGCTACCGTGAGCCCCTGAGTAAACGCTCTCGGTGACAGCCGGTGGGGTGGGGATGGCTGGTCGGCGCCTGGGCCGGACATGGTCCGCCTTCGCCGTGCGCGGCTTCCGCGTGGTGTGGCTGGCGGGCCTGCTGTCGGTGGCCGGGGACCAGCTGGCGCGGGTCGCGCTGTCGATCCTGGTGTTCCAGCGCACCGGGTCGGCCGCGCTGAGCGCGGCGGCGTACGCGCTGTCCATGCTGCCCGCCCTCGTGTCGGGGGCGTTGCTGTCGTGGCTGGCCGACCGGTACCCGCGGCGCCGGGTGATGGTGACGTGCGACGTCGTCCGCGCGGTGCTGGTCGCGGTGATGGCCGTGCCCGCGGTGCCGCTGGCGCTGATGGCCGCGTTGCTGGTGCTCGTCCAGCTGGCCGAGGCGCCGTTCTCGGCGGCGCAGGGCGCGGTCCTGCCGGACCTGCTGGGCGCCCGGTACGAGGCGGGCCAGGCGGTGCAGCAGGTCACCGTGCAGCTGTGCCTCGTGCTGGGGTTCGCGGTGGCCGCGTTCGTGGTCACCGGCCTCGGCGCGCACGCCGCGCTCGCGATCGACGCGGCCACCTTCGCCGCCTCGGCCGTGCTGATCCGAACCGGGCTCGACGCCCATCCGCCGCCGGTCGCGGAGGCCGGCGGCGGGGCGACATGGTGGCGGCGCTCCTGGCGCCAGGTCGCGGCGGGCGCGGAGGTCGTGCGCCGGGACCGCACCCTGGGGACGTTGGTGTGGCTGGGATGGTTGGCGTTGTTCACCGTCGTCCCCGAGGGGCTCGCGGTGCCGTTCGCCCGGCAGGTCGGCGCGGACGGCGGCTGGGTCGGCGTGCTCCTCGCGGCCGAGCCGGCCGGCGCCGTCGCCGGGGCGCTGCTGCTGCGCCTGGTCGCCCGGCCGGTGCGGGTGCGCGCGCTGGGCGTGCTCGCGATCGGGACGTCGGCCCCGCTGGTGGCCTACTGGACGCAACCGGACCTGGGCACGGCGTTGGCGCTGCTGTTCGTGTCCGGGCTGTGCTCGGCCTACCAGGTCACCGCCGGGGCGACGTTCGTCCAGCTGTCGCCCCCGCACGTGCGGGGGCGGACGCTCGGGTTCGCGCGGACCGGGATGGTCGCGGGGCAGGGACTCGGGATCGTGCTCGGCGGGGTGCTCGCGCAACTGGCCGGACCGGCGACGGCGATCGCCTGGGCGGGGACGGCGGGAGCGCTGGTCGCGCTCGCCGCGGCCGCGGTCTGGTCGCGTCGCCGTCCGGCCGCGATCTCGGCCGCTCTGCCGGCCGAGTCGTGAGCTCCCCGCTCGGGTGGGGTTACCAGCCCTTGTCGTTCATGGCGCGCTCCTTCCGTGGTGGGGGACTGGGGTCGAAGGTGAGGGTTCACCAGCCCTTGTCGCTCATCAAGCTCGCCTTCCGTCGGTTTTGCCGGATACCGGAATGGTCCCAGCCGCCCCGGCGGGTCGCGCCGCGGGGAAACAGCTGACATCCGACCGCAATCCGACTACCGTTGGCAAGCACGTGATTACGGCGTTGCTTGCGGGGTGGGGGAGGCGCTGCGATGAGCGGAGACGAGAGCACGCCGGGGGGCTGGCCACCGTCGCGGTGGAAGCTGTGGTCGTTGCCGGGACGCGTGCGGTTCCTGGTGCTGGGCGCCGATCTGGCGGCGCTGGGCGTGCTGGTGCTCGCTGCGCGGACGCCGCCCGCGCCACCGCAGTGGGCGGCGGCGGGCTGGCTCGCCGCGGCGGCGGTGCTGCACCTGCACGCGTCGCACCTCATCGAGCGACGGCGTCGCGACCGGACAGGCTCGCCCTACGTCGACCTGTGCAGCGTCTGGATCTTCGCCGGCGCGATGGCGCTGCCGCTGGCGCTCGAACTGGCGCTGGTGGCGGTGATCTACGGCCACCGGTGGGTGCTGGTCAACCGGTTCGACCCGGTCCGGCCGCCGCACCGCACCGTGTTCACCGCCGCGACGCTCGCTCTCGCCGCGGCCGCCGCGACCGTGGTGCTGCAGCTGGCCGGCGCCCAGCTCGGTGCCGGCGGGCCGCCGGGCTGGGGCGAACTGGCCGCCGTGGTCGCCGCCGCCGGGGTGCTGTGGACGGTCAACACCGTGCTCGTCGGCACGGTCATCGCCTGGACCGTCCCGCTCGAACACCCCGCGCAGGCACTGGGCAGCGCTTCGGACAACCTGCTGGAGATCAGCCAGCTGGCGCTCGGCGTGTTCGTGGCGCTCGCGCTGCTGTGGTGGCCGCCCGCGGCGCTGCTGATGATCCTCCCGACGTTCGCGCTGCACCAGTGCGTCCAGCTCGACGAGTTCAAGCTCGCCGCCCGCACCGACCAGCGCACCGGGCTGCTCAACGCGATCGCCTGGCAGGAACGGGCCGAGCACGCGCTCGAGCGCGCCCGCTCCACCCACGCCCGCGTCGGGGTGCTGATGATCGACCTCGACTGGTTCAAGCGCATCAACGACACCCACGGCCACCCGGTCGGCGACGACGTTCTCGCGGAGGTGGCGACCGTGCTCACCAGGACCGTCCGGCGCGGCGACACGGTCGGCCGGTACGGCGGGGAGGAGTTCGCCGTCCTGCTGCCCGACGTCGACGAGGAAGAAGTCCGCACGATCGCCGAGCGCATCCGGGTGCGGATCCGCGGGCTGCGGATCAGTGCGCCGACGGGGGAGCTGGTCACGCTGTCGGCCACGATCGGTGCGGCGCTTCACCCCGCGGTGGCGGAGAGCGATCTCGACGGGGTGATCCGGGCGGCGGACGACGCCCTCTACGCGGGCAAGAAAGCGGGCCGGGACCGGGTGGCCGTCGCCGGCCTCTGACGGGGGCGGCAAAGTCTCTTGGCGAGTGGTGGCTGTGAGGGGTTTCGTTGTCCCGAATGACTCATTCGGGACCTCGTTGTCCGGAATGAGTCATTCGCGACACCCCAGGCCGGGCAGCGAGCTGCGGCAGCGAGCTGTCATGCTGCCCGATTGGCCCGATTGGCCCGGTTTCAGGTGCTCGCCCAAGGTCGTGAATGTCGCATTGAGGGACATAGAGTCCCTCAATGTGCCATTCACGGCCTTCCGTTGACCGCTTGCGCGGCAGAGGAATCCTTAGCTACCCGGCCTTGGTCATTCGCGACACCAAGCCGAGTGGTGGGGCCGCCCAGATGCGGCGGAAAGCGACTTTGCCGGAACCCTGGGGGGATGCACCGAACCGGATGTTTGCCCCGGCGCCTGGTGCGGGCATCTGCTGGCATGGCTGAAGCGGGAATCACCGAAATGACGGGCCGGGCCGGGGCGATCGCGGCGCTGCGCCGCGTACTCCTCGCCTTCGGAGTCGGAGGTGCGCTGGGGTGCGTCGCCTGGCTGGCGTTCTGGCTGGCGATGCACGTCTAGGGCGTGTTTCTTGGATCTCGTTCGATGAGAGTCGGGGTCCAGGTGGTTCCTGGCGGTGCCGCGGGAACGCCCTCGTACCGGGTTGTACTCGGGCGATCCCGCGGTGCCGCCAGGCCTGGGCCCGGCCATCGCGAACACGGATCCGAGAAACACTCCCTAGCTGCCCCGGCCCGCGCCGACGGTCACTGGCAGGCTTCGCAGTCCGGGTCGTCGATGCGGCAGGCGGCGCCGTCGGTGAGCGGGAAGTCGAAGTCCTCCAGCACGGGCACGGCCGGCGCGGCGGTGGCTTCTTCCGGGGCGGTGGTGGACATGGCACTCCTTTGCGGGCTGACGGGTTCTCTTCTGGTGTAGCGCCGAAGATCGACCGGCATTCCGTGACGCGCGCCACAGTGATCGAAGTCGACATATCGATGGAACTTTCAGTGCGGGACACGCGTGGCCGGTGCGGAAAAGGCGGTGACCAGCTTTTCCAGTGCGCTGCAGGCGGTGGCGGAGGTGTAGGGGCCGAGGGCCACGAGTGACGCGACCAGGGCGGCGACCTCGCCCGCGCTGAAGGTCAGCGGCGGCACGCGGGACAGCATGGCGAGCCGGTAACCGCCGCCGGCGCCGCGTTTGACTTCGACCGGGATGCCCGCGGCCCGCAGGCGGGTGACGTCGCGCTCGACGGTGCGCACCGTCGTTCCCGTTCGCTCGGCCAGGACGCGGCCGGGCACGAACCGGGGTGCCCGCGCGCGCATCTCCTCGATCAAAGCGTGTTGCCGTTCGACCAGGGGCACCGCCTGGTGCAGCTGGGTCATTCCCGGGTGCCGGCCGGAACCGACCAGGCGCGGCGGGGCGGGCATCGCTCCCCCTTCCGCCGGCCGGAATCCCGAAAGCCGACATGGCTTTGTCGTGAATGCGATCCTAACGTGATCCCATGTCCAGCCCCGCAGACCAGCGATCGTTCGAAGTCCGTCCTGTCGACGCCACGTGCTTCGACGACCTGGCGGTGATCCTCAACCCCGGCGGGAAGGAGCGCGCCTGCTGGTGCCTCGCCCACCGGGTCACGTCGGCCGAGTACAACGCCTTGCGAGGTGAGCAGCGAGCCGAGCGGATCCGGGGCTTCTGCGCCGAACGCCCCGCGCCTGGCGTGCTCGCCTACGCGGGGGACACGCCGGCCGGGTGGTGCGGAGTCTCGCCGCGGTCGCGGTTCGAGCGACTGAAGCGGTCACGGACGATCCCCACGCTCGACGACCAGCCGGTGTGGAGCATCGTCTGTTTCGTCGTCGCGTCGCCGTTCCGGGGGCGCGGGGTGGCGAAAGCCCTGATGGACGGGGCGATCGGCTACGCGCGCTCGCAGGGCGCGCCGGCCGTCGAGGGCTACCCGGTGGACACCGAGGGTGCGCGGATCGGCCCGACCGCCGCGCACGCGGGCACGACCGCGTTGTTCGAGGAGGCCGGCTTCCGCCGGATGGAGCCGACACAGTCTCGCGTCGACGGCCGGATCCGGTGGCTCATGCGGCTCGACCTCAGCCGGCCAGAGCTTCGAGATCGGTGACGAACTCCGTGATCGGCGGCTCTGCCGCGCAATCGGTCAACGGAAGGCCGTGAATGGCACATTGAGGGACTCTACGCTCGCCGCGCTCCAGCAGCGTCCGCACGGGCCGCCCGCGCGTGACCTC
>NZ_JBFBBN010000026.1:0-126289 GCF_040682715.1 Amycolatopsis sp. NPDC051128
CGAGTGGAAGGCGTCCACCGGCACCGGCGCGAGCCTGCCGACGGTGCAGTTCGAGGCCGACCCCACCGGCGGGTTCAACACCGCCGGCGCCAACACCGAATCCCAGATCACCTGGCGCACCCTGGCGGCCACCAACGCCCAGACGATCCCGGCGTCGATCACGACGTGGACCGGTGGCACGTCCGCGGTGAGCAAGGCCCGGCTGCTCCGTCTGCCCCGGCGGGTGAACGTCGGGGTGGAGACCTCGACCATCACCCCGGTCCTGGACACGGTGTGGTTGAAGAACGTCCGACGGCCGAGCCTGAACCGCAAGGTCACCGTGTGCGGCATCTCTGAGATCACCTCCCCGGCCCGAGTGGCGATCATGGACGTGATCGGCCGCACCTACCCGGTCGCGATCAACGACGTGCGCGGCTCGCAACGGCTGTCCATCACGGTGACCGTGCCGAGCCTGGCCGCCGCCGCCGACTTCGCCAACGCCCTGATGACCGGGCACACCGTGTTCCTGCAAGCCCCCGAGCCGGAATGCGCGGTGCCGACGCTGTACGCGGCGATCGGCGACACGGTCAAGCGCCAGACTTCGGCGCGCGGCGTGCGCCGGTACTTCGACCTGCCGCTGACCGAGGTCGCCGCGCCGGCGTCCACGGTGTACTCGGCCACGTTCACCATCGCCGACGTGGTCGCGACCTACGCCACGATCGCCGACGTGGTCGCCGCGGTGCCGACGATCTCGGACCTGATCGACAAGGTGTCGACCGCGGTGGTGATCGTCCCGTGAGGCCCACCACCGATAGTTTCCTGACCGGGTTGCGTGGCTCGCACACCTTGGCGGCGCGGTGCACGCTGGTCGCGCCCGGCCAGACCGGCACCGCGCCCACCGGGATCGCGATCCCCGGCGTGTCCGACCTTGGCCGGCTGCCGATCCTCTCCGGTGACGTGACCACCGACATGACCGCCGACGTTCAATCCACGCTGGATCTGTCGACGGTGTATCCGTGGCCGTCCAAGCCGACCGACCCGGGCACCCCGTACGGGCAAGAGATCTACGTGGAACGCGGCATAGAGTACGGCCTGGGCACGCAGGAACTGGTGGGGCTCGGCTACTTCCGCATCGACAAGGTCGAGCAGCAGAGCGTGCCGGACGGCGCGATCCGGATCACCGCCTCCGACCGGATGGCGATGGTCCGCGACGCCCGCAACACCTCCCCGGTCCAGTTCGGAGCGGGTGCGTCGGTCGGCTCGGTTATCGACTTCGTCGTGGGTGCGGCCGTGCCCGGCCTGGTCACCGTCTACGACTTCGCCGCGTACGCCACCCCGCTCGGCGCCGATCACGTTCTCGACGAGGATCGACTGGGGTTTGTGCAGGACTTGCTTGCCGCGTATGGGAAGTACGGGTACTTCGACTACGCGGGCCGTTTCCAGGTGAAGTCCATTCCGGACCTGACGAAGGCGTCGCCGGTGTGGGACATCAACTCCGGCGCGAACGGTGTGCTGGTGTCGATGCAGCGCAGCATCTCCCGTGAGGCGGTGTACAACATCGTCGTCGCGCGCGGCGAGCCGGTCGGGGAGCTGCCGCCGGTGCAGGCGGTGGTGTCCGACAACGACCCGGCGTCACCGACGTGGGTCGGCGGGGCGTTCGGCCTGGTGCCCACGGTCTACAGCTCGGCGTTCATGACCACCGTCGACCAGTGCAAGACGGCCGGCGCGGCGAAGCTGGCCAAGGTGATCGGGCTGCCCTACGCGGTGGCGCTCGGCTCGATCCCGAACCCTGCGCTGGAGGGCTGGGACGTGGTGAGCGTGTCCTACCCCGGCAACTCCGAGGTGCACATCATCGACCGGATCACCTACGGCCTGGCGCCCGGCGAATCGATGGGCATCGACACCCGTAAGCAGTACCTGGCGCGGAGGGCGGGCTGATGGACGATCTTGCCTACGCCGTCGCCATGGCCGCCGCGAACGCCGCCGCCGCAACACCCACCGGTAGCTCGGACCTCGCTCACATCCAGGGGGAAATCCTGTCGTGGGACGAGGCCAGCGGCGTCAACTCGGTGCTGGTCAACGGCGCTGCGGTGTCGAACCTGAAGGTGATCCAGTCGGGTATCGGGTTGCAGTACTCCAAGGGCGACACGGTGATGGTCGAGCGGCGGATGACGCAGTGGTACATCGTCGGCAAGATCGGCGCGCCCGGCGGCAGCAATGTCAACCAGATCAAGTCCGCTGAGGTCTCGACCACCGAGACCACCGGGTCGACCACGTACACGGACTTGGCGACCTTTGGCCCGCAGCTGACCATTAACATCGGGTCCAGTCGCCGTTGTCTTCTCATGACCGGTGTCCGCATCAACTGCGCCGGAACCGCGTCCAACGCCTACATCGGCGGAACCGCCACCGTGAACGTCAGCGGAGCCAGCGACATTCCCGTCGTGGGCTCGGTCTCCGCCGCGATGCTGGCGCAGACCACCCCCATTGTCGGGTTCGCCTCGAACCACAACCGGAACTTCGTGCTCACCGCCGCAAACGGACTCAACCCCGGAGCCAACACTTTCACAATGCAATACAAGTCGAGCCTGGCTAACCCGACCTGCTCATTCGCCGAGCGCTACATCATCGTCATTCCGTTCTGACATAAGGAAAGGAGCCCAGTCATGGGCAACACTGGCCGCTACGGCTGGGGCTGGCCGGAGACGTTCGATCCGCCGAACCTGTCCCTGTACATCAAGAATTTGGCGCAGGCGGCCGAGGCCACGGTGGGCGGGATCGAGGACGCCGCAGCTGCCGCGTACGGGATCGAGGTCCGGGCGACCGCCAACCAAAACATCGTGGCGTCGTCCGGCGCGACCAAGCTCACGTTCGGTTCGGTGACCACACCGGCGGCCGGCGGAACTGGTTGGACGGGGAACAACACCGTCACTATCCCGGTGAGCGGGCGGTATTCCTGCTACACCGCTGCCTCGACGGCATTCGCCGCAGGCAACAACTTCGGCGTCGCGATCCACGGAACCACGGCACCGGCGGCCGGCACACCGTGGCTGGCGTCTCCGCTGTTCTCGAACGGCCAGACCGACAGTTTCGCCGCCGTGACCCGCTGGCTCGCCGCCGGAACCCAGCTGTGTGCCTGGATCTACAACAACGGCTCGGCGTTCACTCTCAATCCTAGCGTCAACAAGCCGGCCGAATTCATCGTGTGGAAAGTCGCGTGAGGAGAACACAATGCCTTGGGTTCCTGTGACACCGAAGCCGCGGCTTCTGACGTGGACTGGGGAAAACCTCGACGAGTGGCGGGCGCGTTGGCCGAACGCCGAAGTTTCTGCGAGCAACACGCTCGTGTACGGACCGGGGATCGTCGCCAACGTCGGCGACGGGATGGTGGAGGGCGGCGGCCTGAGTGTCTGGCTGATCACCGCAGCAGACATCGCCGAGCAGTTCGATCCCGTGCCGGGTGAGGGGTGAACGCCTGGACTGTCGGCGGCGGCGTGGTGGTCGCGCTGGCGAGCCTGATCACCGCCGGCGTCCTGGTGGTCAAGATGCGCCCCGAGTCACGGAAGCTGAGGGCCGATGCCACCGCGGCGCTGCTGACCGCCACCACCGCGACAACCACGGAACTCGCCGGGCAGGTGGCCAAGCTGCACGCCGAGACGAACCGGCTCTGGGAAGCGCAGCACGCGCAGGAACGGCGAATCACCGACCACGTCCGCTGGGACCGGCAAGTGGTCGACACCCTGCGCTCGCTCGGCGGCGAGATCTCCGACCCCCCACCCCTCTACCCCGAAGGGACTTCCTGATGCCCACCAGCCAGAACGGCTACTCGGCCCCGATCACCCCGGTGAGCCGCGAACTACCGGGCGGCAAGGTGGCGCTGCGCGCCGGCCCGACCGGCGACCTGCTCGCGTGGGTCGGCCGCCAGTTCCACGCGCTCGTCGAGCCGTTGATCTGGCCCGGCTGCTGGGGCTACGCCTACCGCGACATCCGCGGCGCCACGCAGCTGAGCAACCACAGCTCCGGCACAGCGCTGGACCTGAACGCGCCCGCGCACCCGCTCGACACCAACCCGGCCGCGAACTTCCGGCCCGCCCAGATCGCCACCATCCGCGCCATCGTCGCGCGCACCGAGGGGTGCGTGCGGTGGGGCGGGGACTACGTGGGCCGCCGGGATCCGATGCATTTCGAGATCAACGCGAACGAGCAGCGCTGCGCCGCGGTGCTCGCGAAGCTCACCGGCTCGACGGCCGGCGGGGGCGGGACTCCCGCGCCCGGCAACACCCCGAGTTCGACAACGGAGGTAACCATGCTTGACCGCATCACCGTCACCCCGCCCAACGACCGGCAGAACACCGTCCGGGTCAGCCTGTCCGGCACCGACCAGGCCGCCATCGTCGTGCGTCCGCGGCTCGGGGGGAAGGACGGCAAGACCCCGGCCCCGCTGTGGATCGCCCCGCTGTACGCGTGGGGTCACGACAACGTCGGTGTCGGGCACGACCCGGCGCAGACGGCGGGCTACGACGCGCGATGCAAGGGGCACCGCCGGTTCGCGCTCCCGAACGCGCTGTGGGCGGACGTCTGCTACTCCGCCAAACCGGAGGACCCGTTCGTCCTGGAGACCTACTGACCCGCTCGTCCCGAATGAGAAGGACCACCCGTGAACCGTTTCCCCCTGGCCGGCGCAGCGCGCTCGGCCGCGAAACTTTGGGCCGCCGTCGGCGGCATCGTGACCGGCCTGGCCGGAGTCGGCATCATCACCGCCGACCAGAACACCGCCCTTCAGGGGCTGCTCGTCGGCGTCGCCACCGTCGCGGGCGCGGGCACCAGCGTGCTCGCCGCGTTCGGCGTGCGTCGCCAGGCCGAGCCGCTCGTCACGTCGGTGGTCGACCCGCGCGCCGACGACGGGACCAAGCTCGCGCCGGTCGCGAACGGGTAGCGACGCTCAGGCTTGCGACGGATCGAACAGATGTTCTACGGTGGTCGACGTCGGGCGGGACGGGGAAGGTTCCGCCCGACGTCACTAGCATGCCGCTCCGGCCGCACGCGGAACACAGACACGTACTCGAACCGTGCGACTGGAGCGGCGTGTGCCGCTCGCCCCGTCTGGAGCCTCCGCCATGCCTTGCGTCGCCCGGCACAAGATCACCCGGGAGAAGCGCGTGTGGCGCGACCGCGACGACTGCAACCGGTGGTTCCACTACAAGGCCGGCCCCGAGTTCAACCAGGCCGACTGGGACATCAACGATGACGAGCCCGTGCCGTACTGGGGCAGTGGAATGATGCATCCCCGCCCGGACGGCACGGACGGTTTCGGGCCGCTCTACGACACCCCGGATTTCAAACCTGCCGGCCCGAGGTAGAGCAAGGACCCCGCCGCGTGGGGTGGGATGGAACCCGGCCAGCGCGCCGCGCGAGGGGAACGCAGCGCACCGGCCGAGCGTCATTCGCCCCCGGCGATCCTCGTCGGTAGCTCGGGGCGCAGTGCGCGTTCTAGCCAGCGGTCGAGTTCGACTCGACTCACCGACTCCTGAACTTGGCCCGCGGTCGGGACCTTCTCGGCGTTGAACACAATGGTCAGATCTTTGCGGGGAATCGTCACGACCCGCTCGACCACGTCAATCTGCGCGCAGGCATCGCGTACGGCGCCCGTCCACGTGTCCAGATCGCACACGTCGCCGAGGTACTCGTGCCGGAAGACCACCCACCGGCCGAGCGCGAGTTTCTGCGCGATCTCGCCGACGTCATCGACGTGGTAGGGCTCGCCGATCGCCACGGCTACGCGACGTGCTGGAGGAACGCGGTGAACGCGGTGTTGCCGAGGACGAGCGTCGGCTGATCGGGTGCGCTTTCCTTCGTGTCGCGCACGCCAACGACGCCGTTGCCGGTGCCCACCTCTACACAGTTGTCGTGGTCGTCCTTGGTGCACCAGGTCGACATGTGCCAGCCGGTGAGTTCCGGCGCCGTGCTGTTACTCATCCCGTGATCTCCTTCCGTTGGGGCGGCGGACGCAGCCCCCGCTGGGGTTGGGCTGGAAAACTCGTGAGGCCGGCAGGGGAGCCGTAGACGTTGCCCGGCTCGGCGACCCGAACGGCGTGCGCACGCAGCCGCGTCGACTCGGCGGCGCGGTCGCTCCGATCCAGCTCGGCGCACACCGAGCACGGCACCGGAACGACGCGCGCCGGTTCGTCATCGAAAGCTGCGGACATGTGGAGCCCGCACACGGTCGTCAGCTGTTCACCGGCGACGGGCAGCCGCGTGAGGCGCACGCGGTGCGAAACTCCATCGGCGATGAGGCGCACTGCGTCGAGGTCGACGTACACCAGGCCGCTCACAGGTCGGCCCGCCGCGGCTCGGGCGGCTCGGCGTTGCGCGGCGGATCGTCTGGCGTGCGGTCGCGCCGGAGGCGTTCGAGCAGATCGGGCGGTGTCTCCAGCGGTGGAGCGCCGGACATGCGGACGTCGGTCATCGATCGGCTCCGGGCGGTCGTTGACGTCGCACCTCGGCGGCGTCATTGAGCGTCAAGCGCATGTTCTCCCAGAGCTGATCGCGGAGCCCGGCTGTGAGCAGTGCGGTCTCGCTGAGTCCGACACCGAGGGCGGGGACGTCCTTGCCGCGCTCGTCGCGCGTGATGCCGGTGAAGAGGGGAACCGGTCGGCCGGTGGTGTCGCGTGACCAAGTCACCCGCTCTTCTCGCCAACCCCGTGTTGCCGTCATGAGCTGAGACTGACACGAATTCGCGAACGGGCGGAAGAGATTTCTCGAAATCCTTCACACGTACACACGATTGGACCAATTTTCCGCCGCGCCTCGCGTGGCATGATCGATGACCGCGAAACCCGACGTAGGAGGATTGATGTCCACTGATCACGACGAACCGTTGAGTCTGGTGTTCCTCGGCACGCCGAGCGCGGGCGGGAACTGCCCGACCGCTTACGCCACCAACCGAGGCACCTTCGTGGTCCAGGGCTCCAAGGTCACCGACCCGGCCGCGCTGGCACAGCTGCGCGAGCGCGGGTTGCCAGACCACGAAACCGCGGTCGAGATCCCTGCCAGCCTGCTGCCCTACTTCACAGAGGGGGCGTGATGGGTGATCGCCTCACCGGCGACGACTGGGCGAAGGCACTACACAGCTTCCAGACCTCGGCGTTCCGCTGGGAAGCGCAAGGAACTTACCGCGAGCCGTACGAACAGGAACCGCTCCGTCAGTTCCTGACGGGCGCGGACCCGGACACCGCGTTTCTTCAAGGCTGGCTCGACGACGTGCGGCGTGCCACCGACGCGGGCCGTCGATATAGCCGGGTACGTGTGTTGACGGACCCGCTCACGGACTACCTGCGGTTCGAGCTGTCCTTGACACCGCTCAACGCAGCCGCTGGCGAGGACATCCGCGTGTTACCTGCGGCGCGGCAACGAGCGCTCGCCGTGCCTGACACCGACTTCTGGCTGTTCGACGACGAGTGGGCAGCCGTGATGCACTTCGGGGACGCGGGGTTTCTGTACGCCGACGCAGTAACCGAGCCCGCCCGGGTGGCCGAATTTCTCGAAATTCGGGAACTGGTGTGGCAGGATGCGGTCCCGTTCGAGGAGTACGCCGTGACCTAGCGAGGGTGTGAGTGCCTACCAGCTTCGAGAAGCGACGCACGGCGTTCGGCGAGTCTCTGCGCGAACTACGCGAGAACGCCGGATTTGAGACCGGCAAGGACTTCGCGAGGGCGGTCAGCTGGAACGCACCGAAGGTCAGCAAGATCGAGAATGGTCGGCAGACTGCGAGCACCGACGATCTCGAAACGTGGCTGTCCGCGGTCGCCGCGGCGCCAGATGTCGCCGAGAAGATGCGAGCGATGCTCGCCGGAGTGCACGACGCGTACGTCACCTGGAAGGAGACCGTCCGGGCTGGGCATCGGGCCCGGCAGGAAGAGTCCGTAGACCGCGAGGCGCGGGCGCGGATCATCCGCGCTGTCGAGGTCGGCGTGGTGCCTGGGCTGCTCCAGACCCCGGAGTATGCCCGGCACACGCTGCTCGCCCATGCCGAGCTGCACGGCGGTGGGCAGGACATCACCGAGGCCGTGCGCGCCCGGATGCGGCGGCAGCAAGTCCTCTTCGAGCCTGGCCGCACGATTGAGCTGCTGATGACGGAATCCGCGCTGCGACACCCGATCGCGCCTCGTGAAGTGATGCTCGGCCAGATACATCGACTCATCGCGGCGATCGGCACGCCGGACGTCCGGATCGGCATCCTGCCCAACGACGTCCGACTGCCGTACCCGCTCATGCACGGCTGGTGGATCGTCGACGAGATCGTCCAGGTGGAGACCGTGACGGCCGAGCTGACCGTGGACGACCCCGACGAACTCGCCGTGTACAACCGGCTGACGGACACGCTCTGGGGTTCGGCCGCCGAGGGCGACGCGGCGCGCGACATCCTCGCCGCCGCCGCTGTGCGCGCCTAGTTTGTGCGGCCGGTTGCCCGCGCGATCAGATCGCGTACTTCCAGGCGGTGAGCGCGTACCCGGACGCCCACGCGCCCGCCAGCACCCACACGGCCACCACCGCGGCGATGGTGGCCGGGCGGCGGCGGGCGAGGCCGAGCGCGACCGGCAGCAGCAGCACGCACGCCGGCACCAGGAACCTCGGCCGCGTCGCCGGGATCCCCGCAGTGCCGAGCACCAGCACGACCACGCCGACCCCGTACACCGTGAGCTGCCACGGCAGCCGCCGCACGGCGATCGCGGCCAGCGCGACCGCGGCCAGGATGATCCCCACGACGAGGGTTTGGAACGCGCCCCGGTCCGTGGTGAGGACGTCCCACACGTACTGCGCCGTGTCGACACCGCCGTCATACCGGACGCCCCACCCCCGCAACTCGATGTCCTGCCAACCGGTCAGGCTGCCAGTCCGGACGGCGACCATCCCCCAGAACCCGGCGAGGCCGAGCGGCGCCACCGCGACCGCGCCCAAGGCGCGCCACCGCGCCGAGCCGGCCGCCTTCCACGCGGCGACCGAGGCCGCGACGACGACCACCGCGATGACGACGACGGCAGTCGAGCGCGTCACCCCGGCGAAGGCGCAGCACAGCGCGGCCAGCTCCCACCGGCGTTCGAGTACGCCGACGAGCGCCCACGCGGCAAACGCGGTGAACAGCGACTCGGTCATCACCATCGACTGCGTGATGGCGAGCGGCGCGCCGGCCCACAGCGCTACGAGCAGCAGCCCGGCCCGCGGCCCGCCGACGCGCTCGCCGATCCGGACCAGCGCGGCCGACGCTGCGACGCCGGCCCCGGCAGAGAGGACCAGTCCGGCCGCGACGAGCGGCAGGCCGAGCTGCCCGAGCGTGGCGACGAACGCGGGGTAGAGCGGGAAGAACGCCATGCTGGCGTCCCGGTAAGGGTCGCCGTTGACGTCGCCGCCGACCACCGCGTACCCGTGCTCTGCCAGCCGCAAGTACCACTGGCCATCCCACGCGGCGAGCCGGTCGAGCAACGTCTGATCGTGCCGCGCGGCGAGGAGGGCCAGCACCAGCACGCCGACGATCCGGACGGCGAGGTAGACGCCAGCTCCCGCGAGGTAGAGCCGCCCGGCGCCGATCCGCGCCGCGACGACCGGGGCGCGCCCCGGATAGCCGTGGTGCAAGGGGGGCAGCGCCGTAAGCGCGCAATGAGTAGTGGTCACACCGGAGAGGGTCTAAGAAAAAATGTCAGCAGCCCTGCTCGTCCCTACCCCCAGCGCGCAGTTATGACGCGCGTCTAGTCACTGAGGTTCCGTTCCGCGTAGATCTTCATCGCGTCCCGGATGAATTCCGCGGTCCCGGCGCCGTGTCTCTCGTCGTACTGGCCGTAACGCGGGTCGTCCACGTACATCTGGCCGAGTCCGGCGAAATAGCCCTTCGACACCGTCGAGACCGGGCCCAGCAGCCACTCGTGCAGCCGCCGCGTGATCGCCTGGACCTCGTCGGAATCCGGCGCCGAACCCGAGACGCACGCCGCGCCGAACGCCGCCCCGATGTCGAGCTGCTCCTGCTGGTGAGCCTTCTTCTCCTCCGCCGACATCGAGTTCCACCACTCGTTGCCACGTCGGTAGGCGTTGGCGCCCCACCGAGAAGTGACCTCTTGCTCGTACTTCGTGTGGTCGAAGCCGTCGAAGACTTCTTCTGCCATCAGTCGTTCACCTCCCTTCAGTTTCCGGAGGGTCGTGCGGACCGACTCGATCTGCCGTCCGATCCGCCGCTGCTCTCCTTCGAGCAGCTCCAGGTGGGTTTCGAGCGCCGCGGCGCTGTCGCGCTGCCCGGTGAGCACCTCGGCGATCGCCGGCAGCCCGAGGCCGAGTTCGCGCAGCAGCAGGATCCGCTGCAGCCGGACGAGCGCCTGCTCGTCGTAGTAGCGGTAGCCGTTGCTGCCGATCCGGCTGGGCTCGAGCAGGCCGACCGCGCCGTAGTGGCGCAGCGTCCGGCTCGTGGTCCCCGCCGAGCGGGCGATGTCCTGGATCGACCACTCCATGGCTTCGACGATAGAAGTTGACGCTGCGTCAAGGTCAACGGCTAACGCTTTCTAGTGCTCTCTAGCTTTGGGTCGATATTCCCGCAGAGACCTCTAGGACGGTTCGGCGCCGGGCCGAGCGGGCATCCACGGAGTAGGTTCGACCAGGCAGCGGCCCGTACGAGGAAGGCAATGACCGTGATACTCCGTCGAGTGGCACGTCCCCTGCTCGCCACGATCTTCGTGACCGGCGGGATCAATGCGCTGAGGCACGCCGAGGGGCACGCGAAGGCCGCGGAACCGTTCCTCAACAGCGCGTTCGAGAAGGTCGGCGACGTCGTGCCGGAGCAGGTTCCGCGCGACCCGGTGACGATCGTCCGGATCGACGCCGCGGTGAAGATCGGCGCCGGTCTCGCGCTCGCGTCCGGGAAGGCGCCGCGGCTCGCGGCGGGGCTGCTCCTCGGCAGCCTGATTCCGACGACGCTGTCGACGCACAGCTTCTGGACCATCAAGGACCCGGGCGAGCGCCAGCAGCAGCAGATCCAGTTCTTCAAGAACGCGAGCCTGGCCGGTGGCCTGCTGCTCGCGGTCAGCGACACCGCCGGCAAGCCGTCGGTCGGCTGGCGCGCGCGTCACGCCGCGAAGGACGTCGGCCACAGCGCCGAGAAGCTGGGCCGCAAGGCCGAGAAGCGGGCCAAGAAGCTCGCGAAGCGGGCCGAGAAGGCTCTCCCCCACTGATCTCTTTCGTAGGGAAAGTGCCGCATCCGGACTCCGGAAACGGCACTTTCCCTATGAAAGTTACTTCTCCAGGATCGCGGTGACGCCCTGGCCGCCGGCCGCGCAGATCGAGATCAGGCCGCGGCCGGACCCCTTCTCGTGCAGCAGCTTCGCCAGCGTCGCGACGATCCGGCCGCCGGTCGCCGCGAACGGGTGGCCGGCCGCCAGCGACGAGCCGTTGACGTTGAGCTTCGTCCGGTCGATCGCGCCGAGCGGCGTGTCCAGCTCCAGCTTCTCCTTGGCGAACGCCGGGTCCTCCCACGCCTTGAGCGTGGCCAGCACCTGTGACGCGAACGCCTCGTGGATCTCGTAGAAGTCGAAGTCCTGCAGCGAAAGCCCAGCCCGCGCGAGCATCCGCGGCACGGCGTACGCGGGCGCCATCAGCAGCCCCTCGTCACCGTGGACGTAGTCGACGGCCGCGGTCTGCGAGAACGTCAGGTACGCGAGCACCGGCAGCTTGTGCGCCTTCGCCCACTCGTCGGTGGCGAGCAGGACCGTCGACGCGCCGTCGGTCAGCGGCGTCGAGTTGCCCGCGGTCATCGTGCCGCCCGGGCCGCCGAAGGCCGGCTTGAGTTTGGCGAGCTTCTCCGCCGTCGAGTCCGGGCGCAGGTTCTGGTCGCGGGTGAGCTTGAGGAACGGCGTCACGAGGTCGTCGAAGAACCCGCGCTCGTAGGCGGCGGCGAGGTGCTGGTGGCTGGCGGCGGCCAGTTCGTCCTGCGCCTCGCGCGTGATCTCCCAGACCTTCGCGGTCAGTGCCGCGTGTTCGCCCATCGACAGGCCGGTGCGCGGCTCTTCGTTGCGCGGGATCGCCGGGACGATGTGCCCGGGCCGGATCTTCGCGACGAGCTTGAGCCGGTCGCCGAGCGTCTTCGCGGAGTTGAGGCGGATGAGGATCTGGCGCAGGTCCTCGTTCACGGCCAGCGGCGCGTCGCTCGTGGTGTCGACGCCGCCGGCGATGGCCGAGTCGAGCTGGCCGAGCGCGATCTTGTTGGCGACGTTGATGATCGCCTGCAGTCCGGTGCCGCACGCCATCTGGACGTCGGACGCGGGCGTCGCGGGCGAAAGCTTGCTGCCCAGCACGCTTTCGCGGGCCAGGTTGAAGTCCTTGGAGTGCTTGAGCACCGCGCCGGCGGCGACCTCGCCGATCACCTCGCCCTGCAGCGAGAAGCGGCTGACCAGGCCGTCGAGGGCGGCGGTGAACATGTCCTGGTTCGACGCCTTCGCGTACGGACCGTTGGACCGCGCGAAGGGGATCCGGTTGCCCCCGATGATCGCGACCTTGCGTACCGCTGGCGTCTTCTTCGGTGGCATGACTTCACCTCTCTGGTCGTGTCCCTCACACTGTAACCTACTAGCGAGTAGGTTAGACTGCGACGTGACGCAGACTGCACGGGAGGCATTCGATGGCTGACAGGTACCAGCAGTTCACGAAAACCCCGGTGGGGAAGTTCGTGGTGCCGAAGCTCGGCCTGCCCAACCCCGCCACGCTGCGCCGGTACAAGCCCGGCCAACCCGCTCTCGAGGGTCCCGCACTTCTCGGTGCCGCGCCCGGCGGCCGGCTGGAGAAGACTCTCCGCGACCAGATGGCCGACGCGGGCATCGAGGTCGTCACCTCGGCGACCGACCGGCACGCGGCGCTGGTGTTCGACGCCACCGGCGTCACCGACCCCGCGCGCCTGCGCGAGGTCTACGACTTCTTCCACCCGGTGATCCGCAGCGTCGGCCCGTCCGGCCGGGTCGTCGTGTTCGGCACCCCGCCGGAGCAGGTGGAGGGCCGCGAGCGGATCGCCCAGCGCGCGCTCGAGGGCTTCGTCCGTTCCGTGGGCAAGGAGCTGAAGCGCGGCGCGACGGCTCAGCTCGTGTACGTCGCCGACGGCGCCGAAGAGGCCACGGAGTCGACGCTGCGCTTCCTGCTTTCGGCGAAGTCGGCGTTCGTCGACGCGCAGGTCATCCGGATCGGCTCCGAGCGCAAGACGGCTTCTCCGCCCGCGACCTGGGAAAAGCCCCTGGAAGGCAAGGTCGCGCTGGTCACCGGCGCGTCCCGCGGCATCGGCGCGGCGATCGCCGAGGTGCTGGCCCGCGACGGCGCGCACGTCGTCGCGCTCGACATCCCCGCGCAGGGCGGCGACCTGTCGAAGGTCGCGAACAAGGTCGGCGGATCGGCGCTGCAGCTCGACATCACGTCGCCGAGCGCGCCCGCGAAGCTCGCCGAGTACCTGAAGGAACGTCACGGCGGCGTCGACATCGTCGTGCACAACGCGGGCATCACGCGCGACAAGACGCTGGGCAACATGAGCGAGAGCGCGTGGGACTCGGTGATCGCCGTGAACCTCGCCTCGCAGCTCGCGGTGAACGACAAGCTCCTCGCCGACAAGGTGCTGAACGAGAACGGCCGCATCATCGGCGTCTCGTCGATCGCGGGCATCGCCGGCAACGTCGGCCAGACGAACTACGCGACGTCGAAGGCCGGCGTGATCGGCATGGTGAACGTCGGCGCGCCGCAGCTCGCGGAGTACGGCGGCACGATCAACGCCGTCGCGCCGGGATTCATCGAGACCAAGATGACCGCGGCGGTCCCGCTGTTCATCCGCGAAGCCGGGCGGCGGCTCTCCAGCCTCGGCCAGGGCGGGCTGCCGGTCGACGTCGCCGAGACGATCGCCTGGTACGCGAACCCGGCGTCGGCCGCGGTGAACGGCAACGTGGTCCGTGTCTGCGGCCAGGCCCTGCTGGGGGCGTGACGTGGCGATCCGTGAACTCGACAGCACGCCCAGCCTGGCCACGCTGTACCCGAAGGCGCTGCTCGGCGGTGTGCTGCACAAGCCGTCGGGCGGTTCTCTGCCGGACACGGAGCTGGTCCGCACCGGCGTCGTCGTCGACCCGGCGCACCTCGCCGCGTACAACACGGTGTGCGGCTTCCGGCTGAGCGACGAGCTGCCCGCGACGTATCCGCACATGCTGGCGTTCCCGCTGCAGATGGCGCTGATGACCGAGCCGGGCTTCCCGTTCCCGCTGCTCGGCATGGTGCACGTGGCGAACCGGATCACCCAGCACCGGGCGCTGCGGCTGGGCGAGCCGCTGACCGTGCGCGTCCGGGCGGAGAACCTGCGCGCGCACGAGAAGGGCCGTCAGTTCGACGTCGTCAGCGAAGCTTGGACCGGGGACGATCTGGTGTGGACGGACGTCAGCACGTACCTGCGTCGCGGCTCGGGTTCCGGGTCCCCTTCGCGGCGTGAGCAGCTGGCGCCGCCGACGCCGGACGCGATCTGGCGCGTCCCGGGCGACATCGGGCGGCGCTATGCGGAGGTCTCGGGCGACCGCAACCCGATCCACCTGCACCCGCTGACGGCCCGCCTGTTCGGCTTCCCGCGCGCGATCGCCCACGGCATGTGGACGAAGGCCCACGCACTGGCCGCGTTCGAAGGCCGGCTGCCGGAAGCGTTCACCGTCGACGTCCGTTTCAAGCAGCCGGTGCTGCTGCCGGCCAAGGCGGGCTTCACGTCCTGGTCCTTGGACGACGGCTGGGCCTTCGAGCTGTGGAGCAAGTCGAAGCCGCACCTCGAGGGGACGATCAGCTCACTCTGACGGCTTCCAGACCGCGCCTTCGATGAGGTCGTTGAAGCCCAGCCAGACGAGGTTCATCAGCCAGGAGGCGAGCACGCCGTCGGAGATGTCGGGGTGGTCGAGGGCCCAGTCGGCCAGCGACTCGGCCGCCCCGACCAACGCGGCGGACAGGCCCTCCCCGGAGAACTCGGCCTGCTCGCCGACGCCTTTGCGGGTGCCGGCGGACACCACGAGCGCCGCGACCAGCTGGATCGCGCGCACCCGCATGTCGGTGACCTCCGCGGCGAACGCGCCACCGACGGTCAGCGCCTGGCGGTGCAGCACCGTCCACGACTCGCGGTACTCCGCGACGAAGCGGTAGAAGGAACGCAGGCCGTGCCAAAGCTGCATGTCCGGCGGCAGATCGGGCTGCACGCCGGCCTGGATGGCCTCGAGCAGCCGCGTCGCCTCACGGCGGATGCACGCGCCGAACAGATCCTCCTTCGAACCGAGGTAGGTGTAGATCATCGGCTTCGAGACACCGGCGACGTCGGAGATCTCGTCCATCGAGGCCGCGTGGTAGCCGTGACGCGAGAAGACCTGGACGGCCGCGTCCAGGATCTGCCGCTCGCGTACCGCACGCGGCAGCCGCCTGGCCCGTTCGGGCGGACGCTGATCATCCTCTGACACGCTGGACCTCCCTGTAGCTGCCCGGAGACGGTACCGGTCGTTGCCACGCGAGCGTGATTTCGGCACGCTTGCCCGGCTATCTACCGACGGGTAGCATTACGCGTGAGTAACTTCGACGGGGGTGACGATGATCGAGAATGCGGGGATGACCAGCGCCGATCGGGTCGCGAGCCTTCGTGGGGCGGCGCTGCTGGACGAACTGGAGCGCCTCGACCCGCTGGGCCCCGAGGCGCACGCCCTCGACGTCAACGCGCTCGCTCTCGAGCTCGGCGAGCTCCGCAAGGACGACTTCCGCCGTCTCCTGAACGCCCTGTTGAGGCTGGCTTCACGCGCCCCGGCGTTCGACCTGAGCAAGGTCGAGCCGGCTCGCTTCGCGTCCCTGGTGGCCTCGGCGTCGCGCGCGCAGCTGGAGAGCGTCGCCGCGGACCGGCAGCTGCGGGAGCGCGTGCTGGCGGAAATCTTTGCCCGCATGGGCGCCCACATCAGGCCGGATCGAGCCCGCGACCTGCACGCGGTGGTCCACTGGCGCCTCTCCGGCGGCATCGGCGAAGGCGGCTACGACCGCTACGAGACGGTCATCGCGCACGGCTCGTGCACGGTGAGCCGCGAAATGCGCTCTCCCGCGCGAGTCACCATCACCATCGCGCCGGCCGACTTCTTCCGGTTGATCACCCATCAGACGACGCCCGCGGTGTTATTCGTCACGGGAAGAATCAAAGTCAAAGGTGATCTAGCCTTCGCGGCCGGGCTGATCGGATTCTTCGACCTCCCGCACCCCGTATAGTCCGTCCCGTGCCCCGAAACGCGAAGTGGCGCCTTTCCCGCCCCCGCAGTGCCCGCGGCGGCCACGCGATCAACGCGTTCGCGGAGAACCTGGTCCTCGGCAACCTGACGCCCGGCCAGTTCATCCAGGTCCTGGAAACCCTGCACATGCTGGGAAACACGGGCGCGGGCATCGAGCTGAGCTCCCTCTCGACGGACGTACTGGTCGACGTCGTCCGCAGAGCGTCCCGCGACCAGTTGAAGGCGATCGCGGACCACCCGGAGCTCCGCCCGGTGTTCCTCGACGAGATATTCCGAAGAATGTCGGAACATTTCTCGCCGTCACGCGCGCGTCACGTTGATTTCGTGGTTTCCTGGCGCTTTTCCGACGGCGCCGGCGAAGACGGCTACGACCGATTCCAGACGGTGATCGAGGACGGGGTGTGCGTTTCTTCGACGGACCTGTCTCGAATCCCTGACACGACGATCACGCTGTCAGTGGACGACTTCATCCGCATGGCCACGGGCAACGCGGCGGTGGCGGCGATGTTCGTGACGGGCCGGGTGAAGGTGAAGGGCGAGTACGCGCCGGCGGTCCGGTTCTCGAGCTACTTCGACCTCCCCAAGCCATCCGTGGACTAGCTGTCGCAGCTTGGTGACACCAAACTGTCGGTGTCCCACCTTAGAGTGGTCTGCATGAGCAGTGCTGGTGTTGGCCGCGTGCCGGAAGTTTTCGTGGAGCCGGGTCGGGTCTGGGGTGCTGTTCCCGGTATTCGGGAGGGAACCGCCTTCGCGAGCCGACGTGAGGCTTACGACCGCGGCGTTCACCTGGCTCTGCAGGCAGGGATCGTGGGCGTCGCGCTGACGGGTGCAGCGTCGATCGTGCTTTCTGGCGGCTATGAGGACGTCGATGGCGACGACTGGATCCTGTACACGGGTCACGGCGGCCGCAAGAACCGCAAGCAGGTCGATCATCAGACCTTCAATGCCACGGGAAATGCTGCGCTGGTCGCGAGCAGGGTGAATGAGACACCCGTTCGGGTCATCCGAGGCGCAGAAGCAAAGTTCGGGCCGGATGAAGGCTATCGGTACGACGGACTGTTTCTCGTGAAGGACTCGTACTACGAGGTCGGGGGGGAAGGGTACAAAATGTGCCGTTTCCTCATGATCAAATATGGTTCCGAGGTAGATGTCAGCTACCCCGACGTCGCCATCGAACTTTCGCCGGTCGAGAAGCACCCGGTGAAGCCGGCGGGAAAGAAGAAGCCGGCCCGTCGCAGTGCGGTCACCAAGCCGATCGTCCGTTCACTCGAAGTTTCAGACTTTGTCAAACAGGTACACAACCACACTTGTCAAATTTGCAACGTCAGACTAGTGGTCAAGGATCAGGGTTACTCACAAGGAGCGCACATTCAGGCTCTTGGTGGTGTTCAGGCCGGTCCGGATGTTCCCGAAAACGTCCTTTGCCTGTGTCCAAACTGCCATTCTCTGTTCGATATGGGAGCGATTCTGGTTCAGCCTGATCATGCACTGGTCTACAACGGGAAGAACATCGGAAAACTTCGGTTGGATGACCGGCATTACGTCGACGACAAGTACCTCACATTTCACCGTGAGATCCACTCATGATCAGTTCTCGATGACCCGGCCTTCGATCACCGTCGGCTGGTCGCGGCGCGGCTCCGCCGGTGACACCACTTCGCTGTCCACCACCATCACCGGCCCGCGGCGCTGGTTGGCGAACCGAAGCGCGCGCATCTCCATCCGCTTCAGCCACCACCGGCGTGCCACCGCCCGCGACGGCGGGAGCATCAGCAACAGCCCCATGACGTCACTCACGAACCCCGGGATCAGGATCAACACCCCGCCGAGTGCGACGAGCATCCCGTCGGTGAGTTCCTTCTCCGCCGGCTGTCCGGCCCGGGCGGCGGTGAGGAACGCCCTCATCGCCTTGCCGCCCTCCCGGCGGGCGAGCCAGGAGCCCAGGAAGGCGCCGGCCAGCAGGAGGCCCAGCGTGCCGAGCACGCCGACGGCCGAGCCCACCGCCCAGATCGCGGCGATCTCGGCGAAGACGTAAAGCAAGAACGCGACAGCCATACCCCGGACAACGAACAAGCTGTCCGATTTGCTCCCGGCCTGGTCAGCGCAGCAGCGTGGAGACCATCGATCGCAGGCCCGTGGCCAGGCGGTCTGTCTCGCCCGTCCTCAAAAAACGCAGCATCAGGTCGCTGTGCAGGGACCCCAGCAGCAGGTGCGCCACCAGGTCGGCATCGAGCGAAGGTGACGCCGAAGCGATCAGCCCGGACACGTGCGCGTGCCACGCCAGGTAGATCGGGCTGTTCAGGCGGTCCGTCGACGCCTGCTCGAACGCCGCCATCACCTTCACGTTGCGGGTCGCCAGCTCGACCACCGCGTCGAAGAACGCCGCCAGCCGCTCGGCTGGTGGTGCGCCCGGGCCCAGCGGTGGGGGGCCGCTCGTAAAACCGTCTGACAGGGCTCGCACTCGCTCCTCCACGAGCGCGCGCATCAAGCCTTCGCGGTTGCCGAAGCGGTGGAACACCGTGCCCTTGCCGACGCCGGCCGCGGCCGCGACGCGGTCCATCGACACCTCCGAGAGGTCGTGCGACGACAACAACTCTTCCGTCGCGCGCAGGATCGCCCGGCGGTTCCGGGCCGCGTCGGCGCGCTCCATGAATGCTCCTCGACAAGTTGACTGGTGGTCCATATAGTAGGCGACCACAAGTTGACCGATGGTCCAGTTAAGGGGTGGCCATGCAAGCAGTGGTGCAGTACGGCACAGGCGGTCCGGAGGTGCTCAAAGTCGAGGAACGGCCCACGCCGCGACGACAAACCGGCGAGGTGCTGATCCGGGTCGAGGCGATCGCGGTGCCGTTCTACGAGACCCAGCTACGGTCCGGCCTCCTCCCGGCAAGCAGCGAACCGACGGTCTTCGGGCACGAAGCCGCGGGGATCGTCATCGAGGCCGACGACGAAACGCTGCACGGACGCCGGGTCGTCACCATGTCCTTCACCGGGGGCGCGTACGCCGAGGTCGTCGCGGCGAGCCAATACACGCTCGTGCCTGACGGCATCACGCCCGAGCAGGCCGTCGCCGCCGCCGTTCCGGCCTCCGTGGCGCTCGCTTTGATGAAGACCGCGGACATCGAAGCCGGCGAGTCCGTGCTGGTCGAAGCCGCGTCCGGCGCGATCGGCGGCTACCTGGTCCGGCTGGCCGAACGAAGCGGCGCTCGAGTCGTGACCACCGCCGGCAACGGAAGCGCCGACATCGACCACAACGACCCGGACTGGCGGCAGCAGGTGCCCGAGGGCATCCACGTCATCTTCGAGTCGATCGGCGGCCCGCGCGCCGCCGAACTCACCGCGAAACTCGCGCCGCACGGCCGAATCCTCGCCTACGGCATGCTCAGCGGCGAATTCCCGGCGTTCCCCGTCGCCGGCCTCATCGCACGCGGCATCACCCTGATCGGCTTCGGCGGCCCGGACGCCTACGGGAAGCGGGTCGCGGCCGCCCGCGCCGAGGCGCTCGACCTCGTCGCGGACGGCACGTTGACGCCGGTGATCGACCGGACCTATCCCCTCGCCGACGTCGCCGCCGCGCACGCGCGCGTCGAGAGCCGCGCAGGCGTCGGCAAGGTCGTGCTGGTGCCCTAGCCGCAGAATTCCGGCAGCGCTACCGGTGGTGCCGGCTCGAACTCGGCGAATTCCCCTATGACCGGACGGTAGCCGGACGGCCGCCGCCGAGGCGTAATGCCTCAGCTCGGCACCTTGTCCAGGTACGCCTGGGCCTGGAGGGTGAACAGCTCGGCGTACCCCGCCTTCGCCGCCATCAGCTCCTCGTGCGTGCCGTACTCGGCCACCTTTCCGTGGTCCAGCAACAGGATCCGCTCCGCCTGGCGCACGGTCGAGAACCGGTGCGAGATGTACAGCGTCGTCCGCCCTTCCGACAGCGAACGCAGGCGCGAGAACAGATCGTGCTCGGCCTGGGCGTCCAGGGCCGAGGTCGGCTCGTCGAGGATCAACAACGGCGCCTCCCGCTGGAACGCCCTGGCCAGCGCGATCTTCTGCCACTCGCCGCCCGACAGGCTGACGCCCTGGTCGAACCAGCGGCCGAGCGGGCTGTCGTAGCCGCTGGGCAGCCGCTCGATCCGCTCGTCCGCGCCCGCGCGGCGCGCCGACTCCTCGATGTGGGGCCGGTCCTCGAGCCGGGCCAGGTCGCCGAGGCCGATGTTCTCCGCCGCCGTGCCCTGGTACGTCACGTAGTCCTGGAACATCGCGCTGATCCGCGTCCGCAGCTCGACCGGGTCGTACTCGCGGATGTCGACGCCGTCGAGCAGGATGCGGCCGTCGGTCGGGTCGTAGAGCCGGCAGAGCAGCTTGAACAGCGTCGACTTGCCCGCGCCGTTGCGGCCCACCACCGCGACCGTCTCACCGGGGCGGATCTCGAAGCTGACGTTGTCGAGCGCGGGTTCCTCCGCACCCGGATAGCTGAAGGTCACCGCGTCGAACTCGATGTGTCCCTCCACTGTGGACGGCATCGGGCGTGGTTCGGCCGGCGGGGTGATCTCCGGTTTCGTGTCCAGGAACCGGTAGAGCGTGTCGAGGTAGAGGTTGTTCTCGTACATCCCGGAAAACGCCGTGAACAGCCCGGACACCGACGTCTGCACGGACGTCGCGGCGGCCGTGTACAACGCCAGGTCACCCAGCGTGAGCCGCCCGCCGACCGCCTCCAGCGCGATGTACAGCGCGATCGCCGAACCCGCGAACGTGCTCAGCAGGCCCCAGGACGTCGAGCTGATGTTGCGGTTGATCGTCAGCTTCCGCTGCCGCTCGTAGGAGACGACGCCCAGCCGGCGGAACCGGTCGACGAAGTACGGGCCGAGCCCGAACAGCTTCGTCTCCTTGGCGTAGGTGTCCGTCGTGACCAGCGAAGACAGGTAGTCCATCCGCCGCTTGATCGGCGACATCAGGAAGGTCAGCCAGAACGCGCGCGAGCCGTACTTCGACTGCGAGATGAACGCCGGGATCGGCGCCACCAGCGCGACCAGGGCCAGCAGCGGGCTGATCGAGACCAGCAGCGCGACCATGCTGCCGAACGTGATGAGCGTCCGCACGAGCCCCAGCGCGGAGTTCATCATCGACAGCGGCCGCGTCGGCGCTTCCTGCGCGGCCTGGCGCAGCATGTCGTAGGACGTCGAGCCCTCGAAGTACGCCAGGTGCAGTTCGCTCGCGTGCGCCATCACCTGGTGGCGGATGGTCAGCGTCATGCGTTCCTGCAGCAGCGACTGCGCGATCGACGTCAGCGCGCTGCTGAGCGCGGTCGCGGCGAGCACGCCGAACTGGAGCAGCGCGACGTTCACGATGTCGCCCGTGGTCCCCTTGCCCTGGATCGCCGCGACGACGGAGTCGAGCAGCAGCTTCGCGATGTACGCGGTCGCCGTCGGCAGGAGGCCGGACAGCAGCGTGATCAGCGCCAGCAGGATCGTGAGGATCGGGCTCGCCTGCCACGTCAGCCGCGCGACTTTCGGCAGGCCGCGGACCGTCCCCGCCACCGACGTCTTCGCGCGTTTCAGCCGGGAGCGCAGGTCCTTCGGCTGGTCGTCCTGGTTCGGCTCGGGAATCTCGACCGGCCCGGTGAGCCCGCTCTCCGGCACCGTCGTGGCGTGCCGCCGTCGGCCACGCCTGGCCAGCATGAACTCCATGCCGCCCCCACCGCCCGGGATCACTGAGCCTCCACGGCGCCGTGCAGGAAGACGTCGACCACCTGGCGCGTGGCGGGCGCGTCGTCGTCCGGCGCCATCCGCCGGCCGGCGAACAGCAGGGTGAGGAACAGCGCGGCCAGCTGCTCGGGCGGCAGCCGCAGGCGGTCCTTCTCGGGGGTGAACAGCTCGACCACCGCCCCGCGCATCGCGGTTATCGACTCGCGACGGTCGCCCTTCCAGCTGCCGCGCCGATCCTTGAGGCGCTGCTCGGGGTCGCGCAGCTTGTGCCGTCCGGACGCGTGGAGCGCGCCCATCAGCGCGCCCATGCGCTCGAGGTGGGCGCCGAGCGCTTCGGCGGCCTCGACGAGCCGGTCGGCCAGCGGCTGGTCCAGGGGGATCTCGGCGATCGCGTCGAGCACGTGGTCAGGCCGCAACGCTTCCGCCGTGCAGGCGTCGAAGAGCTCCTCCTTGTCCTTGAACGCGCGGAAGATGGTGCCCTCGCCGATGCCGGCGGCGCGGGCGATCTGGCTGGTCGTGACGCCGGCGCCGTGCTCCATGAGAAGCGGCAGCACCGCGTGCACGATCATGGCGCGCCGGGCTTCGGCGCTCATGCCCGGCGCTCTCCGCCGGGTTTCGGGTGCTGGTGTCATACGACCAGTGTGCGGAGTGAGTGCTCACTCCGTCAAGCGGGTATACGTTGGTCCCATGGGCGTGGTCTGGGCGATGGTGTTCCCGATGCTGGTCGTGCTGCTGTTCCTGCTGGCCGTGCTCGAGGTCTGGGGCCGCCGGTTCCTGCCGTGGCACCGCCGCGGCGACGGCCCGCGCATGGCGAGCGCGGTCGCGACCGAAGAGGTCGAAGCGATCCTCGGCGGGACGAAGCAGCACGAGCTCGAGCAGCGCCAGGTCCAGCTGATGCTGGTTGACGATGAGGCCGACGGCGCCCCGCCGCGCACCCACGTCGACCTCGACGCCGGGAAGATCGTCTTCCGGCAGCAGTAAGGGCCGCCCCGGCAAATTCCCGAAGCGGCCCTCTCCTGCGGGAACTCAGTACGTCATGGCCATCGCGGGGTCGGCCAGCAAGGCGCCGACGTCGGCCAGGAACTCCGAGCCCTGCTGACCGTCGACCACGCGGTGGTCGAAGCTCAGCGACAGCTGGAGCACCTTGCGGACCTTGATCTCGCCGTCCACCACCCACGGCTGGTCCTTGATCGCGCCGAGGCACAGGATCGCGGACTCGCCCGGGTTGATGATCGGCGTTCCGGTGTCGACGCCGAACACGCCGACGTTGGTGATCGTGATCGTGCCGTTCGCCATGTCCGCCGGCGACGTCTTGCCTTCGCGGGCGACCTCCGTCAGCGTGGTCAGCGCGCTCGCCAGCTCCTTCAGCGACATCGAGTCGGCGTCGCGGACCTTCGGCACGATCAGGCCCCGCGGCGTGGCGGCCGCGATCCCGAGGTGCACGTAGTCCTTGTAGACGATCTCCTGCGCCTGCTCGTCCCAGACCGCGTTGATGTCGGGCGTGCGTTTCGCCGCCAGGCACACGGCCTTCGCGGCGAACGTCAGCGGCGTGACCTTGACCCCGGCGAACTCCCGCGACTTCTTCAGCTTCTCGCGGAACTCCATCATCGGCGTGACGTCGATGGTCAGGAACTCCGTGACGTGCGGAGCGGTGTACGCGCTCTGCACCATCGCGGCCGCGGTCATCTTGCGGACGCCCTTGATCGGCACGCGCCGCTCGCGTGCTCCGCTGTCCACAGTGGACGCGACGACCGGAGCTCCGTTGGCGGCGCGCTCGACGTCTTCACGGGTGATGACGCCGCCGTCCGCGGTTCCGGTCAGCGCGTGCAGGTCGACACCGAGGTCCTTCGCCAGCTTCCGCACCGGCGGTTTGGCCAGCGGCACGTAACCACCCCGAGGCGCCGCGGAGGCGGCCGGAGCAGGCGCGGGCGGAGCGACGACAGCGGCCGCGGGGGCGGGAGCAGCGCCCTTCCGGGCTCGCCGCTGCGTGCCGACGGCCTTGGAGCCGTAGCCGACCAGCGGCTTCATCTCCTCTTCCTCGGCAGGAGCCGGAGCGGGAGCAGCGGCGGCCGGAGCGGGAGCGGCCGCGCCACCGGGGTCGACGTCGATGGTGAGGATCGGCGTGCCGACCTCCACCGTCTGCCCCGGCTCGACGTGCAGCTCCGTGACCACGCCGGCCCACGGGATCGGCAGCTCGACGGCGGCCTTCGCGGTCTCGATCTCGACCACGATCTGGTTGACGGTCACCGTGTCGCCCGGCTTCACGTGCCAGGAGAGGATGTCGGCTTCGGTCAGCCCCTCGGCCGTGTCGGCCAGGGGGAACTGTTTGAACGTTGGCATTGCGCGGATGTCCCCCTTACCAGGCGAGCGAGCGGTCGACGGTGTGCAGCACCCGGTCCAGGTCGGGGAGGTAGTGCTCCTCGAGCTTGGCCGGCGGATACGGCGTGTCGAACCCGGTCACCCGGAGGACGGGCGCTTCCAGCGAGTAGAAGCACTCCTGCTGGACGCGCGCGGCGATCTCCGACGTCAGCGACGACTCGGACGGCGCCTCCGACAGCGCGATCAGCCGTCCGGTCTTGCGCACCGACTCGAACACCGGGCCGAGGTCCAGCGGCGAGAGCGTGCGCAGGTCGATGACCTCGAGGGACTTGCCTTCGTCCTCGGCCGCGGCGGCCGCGTCGAGGGCGACCTTCACCGAGGGGCCGTACGCGACGACCGTCGCCGTCGTGCCTTCGCGCACGATCTGCGAGGAAAACACCTGCGACGGCGTGCTGGTGACGTCAACTTCGGCACGCAGCGCGCCCGAGTGGTACAGCCGCTTGGGCTCGAAGAACAGGATCGGGTCGTCCGACTTGATCGCCTGCTGGATGCCCCAGTAGGCGTCGACGGCGTTCGAGACCGAGACGACCTTCAGGCCGGGGATGTGCGCGAACAGCGACTCCGGCGACTCCGAGTGGTGCTCGACCGCGCCGATCCCGCCGCCGAACGGCACCCGGATCACGACGGGCATCTTGATCTTGCCCTGCGTCCGGTAGTGCAGCTTCGCCAGCTGCGAGGAGATCTGGTCGAAGCCGGGGAAGATGAAGCCCTCGAACTGGATCTCGCACACCGGCCGGAACCCGCGCACGGCCAAGCCGACCGCGGTGCCGATGATGCCCGACTCGGCCAGCGGCGTGTCGAGCACGCGCTGCTCGCCGAAGTCCTTCTGCAGGCCGTCGGTGATCCGGAAGACGCCGCCGAGCTTGCCGACGTCCTCGCCCATGATCAGGACCTTCGGGTCCTCTTCCATCGCCCGGCGCAGGCCGAGGTTGAGCGCCTTGCCGATGGTCAGTTTCTGGATGTCGGTCATCAGTGCTCACCCGCCGAGACGAAGCCGTCGAGGTAGGACAGGAACTCTTCGCGTTGCGCCTCCAGCACCGGATTACCCTCGGCGTAGACGTTCGAAAAGATCCGCTCCGGCGGGGGTTCCGGCATGTTGAACGTGTAGTCGCGCAGGTCGGCGGCGAAGGCGTCGGCCTCGGCCTGGATCTTGTCGAAGAACGCCTGGTCGGCGTAGCCACCACGGGCCAGGAACGCGCGGACGCGCTCGATCGGGTCCTTGAGCTTCCACTCCTCCAGCTCGTCGGAGAGCCGGTAGCGGGAGGGGTCGTCGGTGGTCGTGTGCGCGTCCATCCGGTAGGTGAACGCCTCGATCAGCACCGGGCCGTTGCCGTGGCGGCACTCGTCGAGCGCCCAGCGGGACACCGCGAGGCAGGCCAGGACGTCGTTGCCGTCGACGCGGATGCCGGGGAAGCCGTAGCCGCGGGCGCGCTGGTACAGCGGCAGGCGCGACTGGCGCTCGGTCGGCTCGGAGATCGCCCACTGGTTGTTCTGGCAGAAGAACACGAGCGGCGCGTCGTAGACCGCGGCCCAGACGAAGCCCTCGTGGACGTCGCCCTGCGAGGTCGCGCCGTCACCGAAGTAGCAGATCGTCGCTTCGCCGTCGTCGTCTCCGACCTTGCCCTCGAACTTCTGGCCCATCGCGTAGCCGGCGGCGTTGAGCACCTGGTTGCCGATCACGATGGTGTACGGGTGGAAGCCGTGGCGCTGGTAGTCCCAGCCGCTGTGGTCGGTGCACCGGAAGATGCCCAGCAGGTCCTTCATGTCGACCCCGCGCGTGTACGCGACGCCGTGCTCGCGGTAGCTGGGGAACGCCATGTCGGTCGGCTTCAGGGCGCGGCCGGAGCCGACCTGTGCGGCTTCCTGGCCGAGCAGCGGGACCCAGATGCCGAGCTGGCCCTGGCGCTGCATGGCGTTCGCTTCGCGGTCGGCCCGCCGGACCAGCACCATGTCGCGGTACAGACCGCACAGCGCTTCGGCGTCGACGTCCTCGACGTACTTGTCGAACTGGGGCGAGGGGACCCGTTCGCCCTCGGGGGTGAGCAGCTGAGTGAGCTCAGCGCCACCTTCGCTGGTTGCTCGCAATCCGGCGATCACCTGTTCGGGGGACGGTTGGGCCGCGAGCGCGGCTGGGCCGTCGCCAGGCTCCGGGTGCGTCCACTGTTCGGACGGCATGCGCTGTACTCCTCGGTGTCGGTGCCTCTGGCGGCCGCTTGTGGCGACCACAGCGACTGCACCGGCGGGGACCAGCGCATCGGGTCCGAAGCGCTCGGTCACCGTCGGCGTTGACGGTTCTCGCCGCCATCCTGGCACGAAGGTCAACGTCTTGGTGAGTCACGGATACTGATTTGTTGCTGAGGAACTGCCCCTGAACAGGGAAAACGCTAGGAAGCCCGAGCATTGGACCTACGAGAGTAGGTCGTCGGTCCGACCGCTCACCAGGCGCGGTCGCACGGGCACGCGGCCGTACGGACGCGCGGGCGCCCCCGCTTTGCCGTTGCTGTGACGTGCCGCACGATCGGACCTGCGTGGCACGATGGGCCACGTGGAGCAGAAATCCGTCCGTGAATCCGTCGTGTCCGCCTGGATCAACGACGTCACCCCGAGTTTGTCCGGGCTGGTGGCGATCCCCGCCCTGTCCCCGGCCTTCGACGCCGACTGGGCGAAGAGCGGTCACCTCGACGCCGCCGTCGAGCACGTCCGCGCGTGGATCGCCGGACGCGCGCTGCCCGGCGCGACGTGCGAGGTCGTGCGCCTGGAAGACCGAACTCCCCTGCTGCTCGTCGACGTCCCGGCGACCCCGGGCGCGGCGGACAAGGGCACCGTCCTGATGTACGGCCACCTCGACAAGCAGCCTCCGGTCGGCGGCTGGTCCGAAGGCCTCGACCCGTGGACCCCGGTGATCCGCGACGGCCGGCTGTACGGCCGCGGCTCCGTCGACGACGGCTACTCCGGGTACGCGGCGACGACGGCGATCGAAGCCGTGCACGCGGCGGGCGGCGAACACGCCCGCATCGTGCTGCTGCTGGAGACCGGTGAGGAGTCCGGCAGCCCCGACCTGCCGACCTACGTCGAGCACCTGGCCGACCGGATCGGCGACGTCTCGCTGGTGGTCTGCCTCGACGCCGGCGGCAGCGACTACGAGCGGTTGTGGCTGGTCACGAGCCTGCGCGGGATGCTGCACCTGGACGTCACGGTGCAGCTGCTCGGCTCGGCACAGCACTCCGGTGTCGCGAGCGGCGTCGTCGCCAGCTCGTTCCGGATCCTGCGGCAGCTGATCGAGCGGCTCGAGGACAGCACGACCGGCGAACTGCTGCTGGACGAACTGAAGGTGGACGTCCCGGCGGACCGGCTCGCCGAGCTCGAGGCCGTCTCTCAGGACTTCCCCGACGCGCTGGCGAAGGCGTTCCCGCTGGTCGAAGGCGGACGCGTGATCACGGACGACGCGCTGGAGCTGATGCTCAACAACGCGTGGCGGCCGACGCTGTCGGTAATCGGCGCCGACGGCTTCCCGAAGCCCGCCGACGCCGGCAACGTACTCCGCGAAAGCACCACGCTCACCCTGAGCTTCCGGCTCCCGCCGACGGTCGACGCCGAGAAGGCGCTCGAAGCCGTGAAGAAGGCGCTGACCACCGACGTCCCGTACGGCGCGAAGGTCACGCTCGGCTCGCCGCAGGCGGAGAACGGCTGGAACGCGCCGGCCGAGTCGCCGTGGCTGACCACGGCCCTGCGCACGGTCAGCGACGAGGTGTTCGGCCGCCCGCACCGCGCGACCGGCATGGGCGGGTCGATCCCGTTCATGGGCCTGCTCTCGCGGAAGTACCCGGAGGCGCAGTTCCTGGTCACCGGCGCCTGCGGGGCCGACTCGAACATCCACGTGCCGGACGAGTGGCTGCACCTGGACTTCGCACAGCAGGTCACCGAGGCCGTCGCGCACATCCTGGACGCCCACGCCAACGGCTGACTCAAACGCCCCAATGTGGCGTTGGGTGCGTTGGACGCACCGAACGCCACATTGGGTGCGTTGGACGCAACCAACGCCACATTGGGGCGCTAGCCCAGCCGGGTCAGGTGGACCGAGACGTCCAGAGTGGACTGCCCACCCCCGGTGAAGATCCCCTTCAACGGCGCCACGTCCGCGTAGTCCCGGCCCATCGCCACCCACACGTGGCGCGGCCCGACCGGGATCGCGTTCGTCGGGTCGTAGGCCCACCACCCGCCGGTCCAGACGTCGACCCAGGCGTGCGACTCGCCCTCCACCACCTCGCCCAGCTTCCCGTCCGGCTTCGTGTGCAGGTAGCCCGAGACGTACCGGGCCGGGACGCCGATCGCGCGCAGCATCACCAACGTCACGTGCGCGAAGTCCTGACACACGCCTTCGCGCGCCCGCCACGCGTCCGTCGCCGTCGAGTGGACGCCCGTCGTGCCCGGCTGGTACTTCAGCTGCTTGTTCACCCACTCGCAGACCGCCAGCACCGCGTCCGCCGGGTCCAGCCCCGTCCGCAACGAACGGGCTTCGCGCGCCAGCTCCAGGTCGCGGGGGGTGTAGTCCGTCGGGGTCAGGTACTCGGTGCGGTGGTCGATCACCGTGTCGGCGCGGAGGTCCTTCCACGACGCCGTGCGGATCGGCTCCGCTTCGTCCGCCGTCTCGACCACCGACGTCGCGAGCACCGTGAACTCGGTGTGCGGCGCGTGGAGGTCGAACGACGTCACGACCGTGCCCCAGTAGTCCGTGTACCGGTAGGCACGCGTCGCCGGGGTCGTCTCGATGCGCGTCGCCACCGTCGTCTGACGGCGGTCCGAGCGCGGGGTCAGCCGGGCCTCGTTGTACGACTGCGTCGCCGGCGTCGCGTACCGGTACCCCGTCCGGTGTGCCACACGCACCTGCCAGGTCACAGCGAAACCTCCGCACCGCTCCACGCCACCCACGGCGACGTGCTGAAGTACTGCATGGACACCGCTTCGCCGATTTCCTTGATCGACGTCTGCAGTGTCCCGAGCCGCCGCGGCAGGTCGGTCAGCAGGTCCGACGGGCGGAGGAACTCCAGCTCGCTGCGGGCCCGGCCGAGCTGGCGCAACGCCTCGGACTTCTCGTGGTTGCGGGAGCCGCCGCCCGGGTCCAGCTGCCGCAGGCAGTCCTCCGCCTGCCGCAGCGCGTGGAACACCGACCGCGGGAACAGCGTGTCCCGCAACAGGAACTGCACGACGCGGCCGGCGTCGAGCGCGCCGCGGTAGGTGCGCAGGTAGGTGTCCTGCGCGCCGGCCGAGCGCAGCACCGTGATCCAGCCCGGCGAGGACGCGCGGTCCGTGACCCGGGACAGCATCAGCCGCACCACCATGTCGGCGCGTTCGATGGACCGGCCGAGGACCATGAACAGCCAGCCGTCGTCGCGGCTCATCGTCGAGTCGGCGAGCCCGGCGAACATCGCCGCGCGCTCCTCCACGAACGACAGGAACGAGTGCGGCCCGGCGCGCCGGGCGTAGCGCTGCCGGTCGGGCACCGCGTTCCAGGTCGCGTTCAGGCATTCCCACAGCTCGGTCGAGACGACTTCGCGGGCGCCGCGCGTGTTTTCGCGGGCCGAGTTGATCGACCCGACGATCGACGCGGGGTTGTCCTTCGCGTACGCCACCAGCTCGGTCAGCTTCCAGACGTCGAGGGATTCCGTGCCCTCCGACTCGATGCCCAGGACGGCCAGCAGCTGGCGGCTCGCGTGGTCCGAGTCGACGGTCGCGTCTTCGAGCAGCTGGTGGACCGAGACGTTGAGGATGCGGGAGGTGTCGTCGGCGCGTTCGACGTACCGGCCGATCCAGTACAGCGATTCCGCGTTGCGGGCGAGCATGAGAGCCTCCACATCCCGAAGTAATCTTTACCGCTGAGGGATCATTCAACTCAGCTCTGTTGCTGCTGCTGTTGCTGTTGCGACACCGAAAGCTCCGGCCCCTGCTCGGCGACCAGTCCATCCACAGTGGACATCGCGCCGAGTGCGGGCTGCGACAGCTCCCGTTCGGCCGTCGACGCCCGGGACGTCAGCACCCACGTGTCCTTCGAGCCGCCGCCCTGCGAGGAGTTCACGACCAGGCTGCCCTCCGGCAGCGCCACCCGCGTCAGCCCACCGGGCAGCACGAAGATCTCCTTGCCGTCGTTGACGGCGAACGGCCGCAGGTCGACGTGCCGCGGGGCCAGCCGGTCCTCCACTTTCGCCGGCACGGTCGACAGCTGGACCACCGGCTGCGCGATCCAGCCGCGCCGGTGCGCGCGGACCTTCCGCCGCAGCGTGTCGAGTTCCTTCTTCGACGCCTCGGGCCCGAAGACGATCCCGTAGCCGCCGGAGCCTTCCACCGGCTTCACGACCAGCTCGTCGAGGTGCGCCATGACGTGGTCGAACTCGTCCGGCAGCCAGCAGCGGTACGTGTCCACATTGGGCAGCAGCGGCTTCTCGTTGAGGTAGTACTTCACCATCTCCGGCACGTACGTGTAGACGAGCTTGTCGTCGCCGACGCCGTTGCCGACGGCGTTCGCGACGACGACGTTGCCCGCGCGGGCCGCGTTGAGCACGCCGGCGATGCCGAGCACGGAGTCCGGCCGGTAGTGCACGGGGTCGAGGAACTCGTCGTCGATCCGCCGGTAGATGACGTCGACCTGGCGCTCGCCCTCGGTGGTCCGCAGGTAGACGACGTTGTCCCGGCAGAACATGTCGCGGCCTTCGACCAGCTCGACGCCCATCAGCCGCGCCAGCAGCGAGTGCTCGAAGTACGCCGAGTTGTGCACGCCGGGGGTGAGCACGACGACCACCGGGTCGGCGACGTTCGCCGCGGCCGCCGCGCGCAGCGCCCGGAGCAGGTGTGACGCGTAGTCGCCCACCGGTCGCACCCGGTGCTGGGCGAACAGGTCCGGGAACACCCGCGCCATGGTCCGCCGGTTCTCCATCACGTACGACACCCCGGACGGGTTGCGGAGGTTGTCCTCGAGCACCCGGAAGGTGCCCTCCTCGTCACGCACCAGGTCCACTCCGGACACGTGGATGCGCACGCCGTTCGGCGGGTTGATGCCGAACGCCTCGCGCTGGAAGTGCTCGCACGAGGTGATCAGCCGCCGGGGCAGCACGCCCTCGCGCAGGATCTGGCGGTCGCCGTAGATGTCGGCGAGGAACGCCTCGAGCGCGCGGACCCGCTGGGCCACGCCCCGTTCGAGCTTCGCCCACTCGGCCGCCTGGATCACCCGCGGCACCAGGTCCAGCGGGAACGGCCGCTCCTGGCCGGACAGCGAGAACGTGATGCCCTGGTCGACCATCGCCCGGTCCAGCGCGAGCGACCGCGAGTTCAGGTCGTGCGCGTCGAGCGCCGCGATCGACTCGTACAGCTCGCGGTACGGGCCGCGGACCGTGCCGTCGGCGGCGAACATCTCGTCGTAGGCGCCGGCGTGCGGCCGGTCGGGGGAGAGGTACCCGTCGAACCGGGCCCCCGGACGGGTGATCCGGCGGGTCGTCGCCGTCCTCGCACGTCGACCGGACGGGGGCAGCCGGGGCGGCGTGGCGTTCATGAACCACATCCTTGCTCACGGCGTGGCCTGGACGCGACTCTCGCGCGCCGCTCTAAACATCGCTGTAACGTCGCGGTGCTGTGCTTTGGTATGGATGAGTGGCAATATGCGTGCTCTCACGAACTGAGAACTACGAGGAGTGACGACGTGGCCCGAGGACCCCAGCTCAAGGCGCTCGCCCTGCTGCCTGCGTTCGCCCTGGTCGGCCTGACCGTGGCCTGTGGCGCCGGTGGTAGTGGCGCCGGCAACGCCGGCCCGAGCAGCTCGGCCGCGCCGGGCGCCGGTTCGGGTGACGTGGGCACGGTCGCGAAGGACGACAAGCTGGCGGCCATGGTGCCGGACGCGGTCAAGGCGGACGGCAAGATCCTGGTCGGCCAGGACCAGAGCTACCCGCCGAACGAGTTCCAGGACGAGAGCGGCAAGGTCACCGGCTTCGACGTGGACCTCGGCACCGCGATCGGGCAGAAGCTGGGCCTGAAGATGGAGTTCCAGAACTCCGCGTTCGACGGGATCATCCCGGGCATCCAGGCCGGCAAGTACGAGCTCGCGATGTCGTCGTTCAGCGTCAACGCGGAACGGCTCCAGATCGTCGACATGGTCAGCTACTACAAGGCGGGAACGTCGCTCGGCGTGCTCAAGGGCAACCCCGACAAGCTGAACGTCGACGACCTGTGCGGCAAGAAGATGGGCGTGCAGAAGGGCACCGTGCAGGTCGACGACCTGGAGAAGCGGTCGCAGAAGTGCACCTCGGGGGGCAAGCCGGCGATCGAGGTCACCCAGCTGCAGGCCCAGACCGACGTGAACCTCGCGCTCACCGCGAAGCGGGTGCAGGGCGAGCTGGCCGACTCCCCGGTCGTCGACTACGCGGTCAAGCAGACCAACGGGCAGCTGGAGGTCGTCGGGGAGCCGTACGACACGGCGCCCTACGGCATCATCCTGAAGAAGGACAGCGCCGACTACGGCAAGGCGGTCCAGGCCGCGGTCCAGGCTCTGATCGACGACGGCACCTACAAGAAGATCCTCGACAAGTGGGGTCTGTCCGGGGCCGGCGCGGTCACCAAGTCGGAACTCAACCCGGCGGCCTCCTGAGCCGGGCAGAGAGGGCTTAGTCAGTGTCCAGCTCCTCCGACGCGCCTCCCGGTGAACGGGAGTCCGTCGACACCGAACCCATCAAGGCCGTCCCGGTGCGCCACTACGGGCGCTGGGCGGCCGGGGTGGTCGTCCTCTTCGTCGCCTTCATCGTCGTTCGCAGCATCGTCACGAACGACAATTTCGACTGGCCCACCGTCTGGGACTACATGTTCAACGACCGCGTGCTGCGCGGTCTGCAGAACACCCTGATCCTGACCGTGATCTCGATGCTCATCGGCATCGTGGGCGGGGTCCTGCTGGCGGTCATGCGGCTGTCGCCGAACCCGCTGACCAAGGGCGCCGCCGGCATCTACATCTGGTTGTTCCGCGGCACCCCGTTGATCACGCAGCTGGTGTTCTGGAACTTCCTCGCGTTCGCCTACCCCCGGCTCGGACTCGGGATCCCCTTCGGGCCCGAGTTCGTTTCGTGGGACACGAACACGCTGATCAACCAGTTCACGGCCTCGCTGCTCGGCCTCGGCCTCAACGAGGCCGCGTACATGGCGGAGATCGTGCGCGGCGGCATCCAGTCGATCGACAGCGGTCAGCTGGAGGCGGCGTCCGCGCTCGGCATGAAGCGGACGACCACGCTGCGGCGCATCGTGCTGCCGCAGGCGATGCGGGTGATCGTGCCGCCCACCGGGAACGAGACGATCGCGATGCTGAAGACCACGTCACTGGTGGTCGTGATCGGCTACTTCGAGCTGATGGTCGCGGTCCAGACCATCTACGCGCAGAACTTCAAGACGATCCCGCTGCTGCTCACCGCGGTGATCTGGTACCTGTTCATGACGTCGATCCTGACCGCCATCCAGATCCAGATCGAGAAGTACTTCGCCCGCGGTACTTCGCAAGGCGTCACCCCACGGACCGGCCTGCGCAGCCGGATGTTCGGCCGGGGCGGAGGAGGCACCGCATGACCCCCGTCGTGTCCGCCCAGAAGATCTACAAGAGCTTCGGCAGCGTCGACGTCCTCAAGGGCATCGACCTCGAGGTGAACGAGCGGGAGGTGCTCTGCCTGATCGGGCCGTCCGGTTCGGGCAAGTCGACCCTGCTGCGCTGCATCAACCACCTCGAGAAGATCGACGCCGGCCGGCTCTACGTCGACGGCGTGCTCGTCGGCTACCGGCAGCGTGGCGACAAGCTGCACGAGCTGCGCGAGAACGAGGTCGCGTTCCAGCGCAAGGACATCGGCATGGTGTTCCAGCGCTTCAACCTCTTCCCGCACATGACGGCGCTCGCGAACGTCATGGAGGCGCCGATCCAGGTCCGGCGCGAGCCGAAGGCCCAGGTGCGGCAGCGCGCGCTGGAGCTGCTGGACCGCGTCGGCCTCGGCGACAAGGCGAAGAACTACCCCGCGCAGTTGTCCGGCGGGCAGCAGCAGCGCGTCGCGATCGCGCGGGCGCTGGCGATGCGGCCGAAGCTGATGCTGTTCGACGAGCCGACGTCCGCGCTGGACCCGGAGCTCGTCGGCGACGTCCTGGGCGTGATGAAGCAGCTCGCCAAGGACGGCATGACGATGGTCGTCGTCACCCACGAGATGCAGTTCGCCCGCGAGGTGGCGGACAAGGTCCTGTTCATGGACGGCGGCGTCGTCGTCGAAGAGGGCCCGCCGGACCAGGTCATCGGGAGCCCGCGCGAGGAGCGGACCAAGTCGTTCCTCGCTCGGGTGCTGAACCCCAACGCCTGAGCGGTGCCCGCGCGTCCCGGTCGGCGGGGCGCGCGGGCACTGTCGTGAATTCGGCCGTCTACCTGCGAAACGCCTGCGGATAGCGTTCTCCTCGGCTACCTTGGGGCGGGGTGTGGGAGGGGAGGCCCGTCATGACGACCGAGAGTGCGCTGCCGCCCCTCGACCCGTTCGCGGGTATCCCGGATCGGCGCTACGAAGTCAAGGCCGCTGACCTGCTGAAACCCGGTAATGGTGGGTTGTTGCGCTGGCGGCGTCAGGCCACGAACGCGCCGATCGTTTATGTCGAGGACGCTTACATCACCGGCACCCTCGACCTGCGGGCCGCGGATCTGAAGTATCTGTTCCGGTTCGAGCGGTGCCGGTTCGAGCACCCGCCGGACGTGCGCGAGGCCAACCTGCTGGGCCTGGTCTTCCGCAAGTGCTGGCTGCCCGGGCTCAAGGCCCGCAACATGCGCAGCCGCAACGACGTCCGGTTGATCCGCTGCGTCGTGCAGGTGGACGGCAGTGACCGCGAGATCGAGGAGACCACCGTCCAGCGCGGCGACGACCGCGAGCGCGGGATGCCGAACGCCGCGGTCAACCTCACCGACGCGGTGATCGAGGGTTCGCTGGTGCTGACCCGCACGGTGATCTCCCACCCGCACGGTAAGGCGATCCACGCCGACCGGCTGGTGCTCGCCGGGGCGTTGCTGGCCTATCGGATGGTCGCCAACGGCGAAGTCCGGCTGCCCGGCCTGCGGACCGGCGGTAACGTCAACTTCTCCGGCGCCACCCTGAACAACCCGGACGGCTTCGCGCTCAACGGCAACGGCCTGCACATCGGCGGCAGCCTGCTGTGCGAGGTCGACAATTACGGGCCGGCGAGCCAGCGTAAGCGGTTTTCCGCGACCGGGATCATGTACCTGCCGAGCGCCACGGTGGACAGCGACATCGTCCTGCGAGAGGCGAAGCTGACGGTGTCCCAGCACGGGCCGATCGCCGTCGACGCGTGGAAGTCCAACGACCCGTATCTGGATCCGCGGCCGGCGTTGGTCGCCGACCGGTTGCGGGTCGACGGGAACGTGGAGCTGTCGGACGGCCTGCAGGCGCTGGGGACGTTGCGGATGGTCAACGCCCGGATCGGTGGCTCGCTGCGGCTGGCCGGCGCCGAGATCAGCGTCGTGCGTGGACAGTCGCAGCCGTACTACGACCGCGCGTTGCACCTGGACGGGACCGAGATCGGCGGTGACATCGAGGCGACGAGCCTGCGTGTCCCCGCCGGGCAGCTGCGGCTGGCCGACGTCACCGTCGGCGGCAATTTCCTGGCGTGGAATTCGATGTTCCGCCATCCTGGCCGGGACGTGTTTTCGGCGCGCCGGTCGACGATCGCCGGCAACTTCCAGCTCACCGACGCCACGATCCACGGCACGCTGCGGCTGCAGGGTGTCGAGGTCGGCGGCAGCATCAACCTGGCGGGCACCCGGCTCACCGATCCCGGTCGTCGCGCGACCAGCAGTTTCTCTCTCGACGTCCGGACCGGGCGGATCGGCCGTGACCTGACGCTGCGGGACAACAACGGCCGCCCCTTCGTCGCCGAGGGCGGCGTCAACCTCGACGGCGCGCAGGTCGCCCGGCGCGTGGACCTGCGGGGTTCGCAGCTCGGGTCGCTGCCGCCGTTCGGCGTGGCACTCGACGCCGGCGACGTCGCCGCGGACGAGTTCACGCTCACCCCGAGCACCCCGCCGGTCGGCCGGGTCGTGCTGCGTCGCGCGCACTGCGGGACGCTGAGCGACAACGAGCAGTTCTGGGCCGCGTCCGAGGGCATCGAGCTGGAGGACTTCCGGTACGACGCGCTCAAGACGGGCATCCCGCTCGCCGACGACAAGGCGCTCGACCACCGCATCGAGCTGCTCCGCAAAGCGATGCGCGGCTACCGGCCCGGCCCGTACGACCAGCTCGCGCACATGCTCAGAGCGGCCGGTAACGAAGAGCACGCCTCCACGGTCGCCCTGCGCAAGCAGCAGTTCCGCTACGAGGCGCTGGCCGGCGGCTTCAAGTTCTTCGGCCCCGGCGTCCGCCTGTGGAGCTGGCTCCAGCGCTCGATGGTCGGCTACGGCTACCGCCCGGTGCGCGCGCTCGGCTGGCTGCTCGCGCTGCTCGTGCTGGGCAGCCTGTGGTTCGGCCTCGGCTCCGACGACTGCGTCAACGACAAGACCGGCCGCTTCATCGCGAGCGGACCCCGGTGCGTGGTGAACCAGCAGGACACGGGCCTGCAGTGGAACCCGGTGATCTACACGGCCGACCTGCTGGTCCCGATCGTCGACTTCGGCAACAAGACCCGCTGGTACATGCACGGCCCGGACAACTGGGTGGCGGCGGGCTTCACGGCGTCAGGCTGGATCCTGGCGACCACGGTGGCCGCGGGTGTGAGCCGCATGCTGCGCCGGGAAAACTGACGTACTGTCGGTATGTCCCTCGGCGTGGAGGTCCCGTGAGCGAACCCAGTGCCACTGGCCGGATCGAGGTCGCGCGGCCAACATCGCGGCCACGCTCGGCCGGCTGAAGCGGGTCGCCGAAGCTAGTCGATGAAGCGGGACCAGAACGGGATGTAGCGCGGGCCGTCCGGTGGGGCCGTGCTGATGCCGCCGGTCGCGAACTCGCGGTTCAGGTAGTCCCGCAGGTCACTGCCGTAGACGACGATGTCCGTCTGGTACACCGACAGCACCGGGTACCCCACTGTGCCCGGCAGACCGGGCAGGTAGCGGTGCCCGCACACCGGCACCAGCTGCGGCACGTCGGCCAGGCGCCGCCGGGCTTCGCGGATCGCGTCTTCGGGGCCGACCGGGCGCGTGCCCCAGTCGGGCAGCCAGAAGCCGTTGTGCTCGACGTCGTACAGCACGCCGTCGGCCGGCCACGCCAACCGTTTGCGCAGCTGCTCGGGGTTGCCGCAGCGCCAGTCCGGCCAGCGGTCGCCGATCGGCACGCCGGCGGCCAGGAACGTGCGGTGGTCCGCGGCGAAGCGGAAGCCGAACCGGCGCTCGACGTCGTCGAGCTCGGTGTCGGTCAGCCCGGGACGCACGGGTTCCCGGAGGTTCTCCTGCAGGTGCCGCGCCTCCTCGAAGGTGAGGGCGCCGGCCGGCTGGACGGGGGTCATGAGCTGAGCCTAAGCGGCGGCTCACCCCGCCGCGCGTCCTTTTCCGTGCCTCCGCTCGCCCGACCTGGGACACCACCAAGGAGTGAGTTTGTTCTCTCATCGGCTGAACCACGGAACAGACTGTGACCGCGTGTAGTTCACTCTTGCCGTGACTTCTCCACGACCGCAGAGCCGCGTGCGTGCCCCCGAGCTGCGCGGCGACGTCTGGCTGAACACCGGCGGCCGCCCGATCACCCTCGCCGGACTGCGCGGCCGCGTCGTCCTGCTGGACTTCTGGACCAGCGGCTGCGTCAACTGCCTCCACGTGCTCGACGAGCTGCGTCCGCTGGAAGCCGAGTTCGCGGACGTGCTGGTCACGATCGGCGTCCACTCGCCGAAGTTCCTGCACGAGGGCGAGCGCGCGTCGATCGAGGCCGCGGTCCGCCGCTACGACGTGCACCATCCCGTGGTCAACGACCCGAAGATGGAGCTGTGGTCGCAGTACGCGGTCCGCGCGTGGCCGACGCTGGCGGTCGTCGACCCCGAGGGGTACGTCGTGCACGTCGCCGCGGGCGAAGGGCACGTAGAGGCGCTTCGCCGCGTCATCACGGAGCTCGTCACCAAACACGAAGCGAAGGGGACGCTTCGCCGCGGCGGCAGCCCGTACGTGCCGGCCGAGGAGCAGGACAGCGAGCTGCGGTTCCCGAGCAAGGCCGTCGCCACGGCCGAGGGACGCGTCCTGGTCGCGGACACCGGGCACCACGCGATCGTCGAGTTCGCTTCGGACGGCGAGACCGTCATCCGCCGCTTCGGCAGCGGCGTCCGCGGCTGGCAGGACGGACCGTTCGACGTCGCGACCTTCACCGAGCCGTCCGGCATCGCGCTCCTGCCGTACGACGTCGCCGAGCGCGCCGGCTACCACGCCGTCGTCGCCGACACCGCCGGGCACCGGCTGCGCGGCCTCGACCTGATCACCGGCGAGGTGACCACGGTGGCCGGCACCGGCGCGCAGTGGCGCACCGGGCCGGACTCCGGCAAGGGTGTCGACGTCGACCTCACGAGCCCCTGGGACGTCGTCTGGTGGGGCCCCGCCGGCGGGGTCGTCGTCGCGATGGCGGGCAACCACACGTTGAGCGTGTTCGACCCGGCTTCCGGCACCATCCGCCGCTTCGCCGGGACGACGGTCGAAGGCCTCCGAGACGGCGACGTCAGCGAAGCGTTCTTCGCGCAGACGTCCGGCCTGGCGGTGGACGGCGACAAGCTGTGGCTCGCCGACGCGGAGACGTCGGCGCTGCGCTGGATCGAGCCCGACGGCGAGTCGTTCACCGTGCACACCGCGATCGGCATCGACCTCTTCTCCTTCGGCCACACCGACGGCCCGGCCGACAAGGCGCTGTTGCAGCACCCGCTCGGCCTCGCCGTGCTGCCCGGCGACAAGATCGCGATCGCGGACACCTACAACGGCGCCGTACGCCGCTTCGACGTCTTCACCCGCGAGGTGACCACGATCGCCACCGGGCTTTCGGAGCCACAGGGCCTGCTGTCGCACGACGGCCAACTGCTCGTCGTCGAGTCGGCGGGCCACCGGCTCAGCCCGCTGCCGGCGGGGGAGCCGACGGTCGTCACGGGCGACGCGCACGCTGTCCGCAGGCCGCCGACCGTGCTCGCCCCCGGCGAGATCGACTTCTCCGTCGTCTTCACCGCGCCACCCGGCGAGAAGCTCGACGACCGCTTCGGCCCTTCGACGCGGCTCGAGATCAGCGCGTCGCCGCCTTCGCTCCTGGCCGACGGGTCCGGCACCGGCACGGACTTGAACCGCAAGATCCGGTTCGCCGAGGGCGTCACCGAAGGCGTGCTGCAGGTCGTCGCGCAGGCCGCGAGCTGTGACGACGGTGGTGAGCACCCCGCGTGCCGCATCACCCGGCAGGACTGGGGCGTCCCGGTGCGGCTCGAGGCGGGTGGGATGGGGGAGCTGAGCCTGGTCATGGCAGGAGAGCCCCGGACCGACGGGTAACATGCACGCCGTGTCTGACGGGCCGAAACTCGAGATCCAGATGCTGCACGATCGTGTGCTCGTGCGGCTGTCCCCCGAAGAGGGTGAGCGCCGCAGCAGCGGCGGCATCGTGATCCCCGCCACCGCGCAGGTCGCGCGCCGGCTCGCCTGGGGTGATGTACTGGGCGTCGGGAACAGTGTGCGGAACGTCAAGACCGGCGACCGCGTGCTCTTCAACCCGGAGGATCAGCTCGAGGTCGAGATCCAGGGCGAAGGGCACCTGGTGATGCGCGAACGCGACATTCACGCCATGGCGACCGAGCGGACCGAACACGGAACGGGGCTCTACCTGTAGGTCGGGTCCCGCGGAGGGCGGGGGCGGTGGCAAACGACGAGCTGACCGAACGCGCCGACGCGCGCGACCCGGCGCCGGATTCAGCGCTGTCGCCGTCGCCGGGTGAATCGGCTCCGGAGGAATCGACCACTGCCGGGGAGTTCGCTGCTTCGGTGGAGTCCGTCGCCGGGGAGCTTGCTGTTCCGGTGGAGTCCGATGCCGAGGCGCTCACTGCTCTGGTGGAGTCCGATGCCGGGGAGTTCGCCGCTCCGGTGGAGTCCGATGCCGGGGAGTTCGCCGCTCCGGTGGAATCCGTCGCCGAGGAGCCCACCGCTCAGGTGGAGCTCGCTGCCGGGGAACTCGCCACTGCCGGAGCGCCGGCCGCTGTCGAAAAGCCGACCGTCGTTGGCGGACCGACCGCCGCCGAAGCGCCAACCGTTGTCGAAGCGCCCGCCGTTCTCGGGGCAGCGGAAGCTCCCGCCGAGCCGGCCGCGACCGGTGATCTCTTCGCCGATGATCTGCTCGGTGAGCTGCTCGAAACGCCCGCGCCGCCGCCGGCGCCGGAAACCACGGGCACCCGCATGCGCCGGGGTCTCGCCCGCACGATGATGGCCATCGGCCTCGCGCTCGGCATGTTCGTGATCCTCTACACGATCGACCTGCTCGCCAGTGCCGGTGACGTGCCGCGCGGGGTGACCGTCGCGGGTATCGACGTCGGCGGGCTGACCCACGCCGAGGCGGAAGCCAAGCTGCGCAAGGAACTCGAGCCGCGGCTGACCCGCCCTGTGGTCGTCCACGGTGGGGATGTGCAGACCGAACTGGTGCCGTCGCGCTCCGGTCTCGGCCTCGACTGGCCGAACACCCTCGGCCTCGCCGGGCACCAGCCGCTCAGTCCCATCACGCGGATCATGTCCTTCTTCACCAGCCGCGAGGTCGGCGTCGCCACGCGCACCGACCCCGACCAGATCAGCCAGGCGGTGCGCGAACTGGCCGAGGGCAGGCTCAACCACCCGGCCACCGAAGGCGCGGTCGGGTTCATGCCGATCCCGGGCAGCGACGGCGGCGTCACCCCGTACCCGGTCATCCCGCGGCAGGGCCAGCAGCTGACTGACCTGGCCGGCGCCGTGAAGACCGTCACCGACCGCTGGCTGGACCCGCGCGGGGTCAAGCTGCCCATGGCGATCACACCGGTCCGGGCCACCGCGGCCGGGGTGCAGGCGGCCTACCAGCAGATCGTCGTGCCCGCGGTGGCGAAGCCGGTCGTGGTGCACGGCCAGGGCAAGGACGTCCCGCTGAAGCCGGTGGCGATCGCGTCGTCGTTCCAGTTCGCGCCGGTCGAGGGCGGCGCCCTCGAGGTCCGCGTCGACCAGGGCAAGCTGCGGGCCGCGCTCAAGGACGGCCTCGCGAGCACCGAGACCGACGGCAAGGACGCGCAGATCGTCTTCACCGGCGACCAGCCGACGGTCGAGCCGTCCGAAGACGCGCGGAAGATCGACTGGGAGAAGACCTTCCTGCCGCTGATCGACGTGCTCAAGAAGACCGACGGGCGAGTCCTCCCGGTCGTCTACAACGCGTCGACGCCCGGCGTGACCACCGAAGCCGCGGGTGCCCTCGGCATCACCGAGGTCATCGGCGAGTTCACCACCGGCGGCCTGGCGGGTCCGGCCGAGACGAACAACCGGACGCTCGCCGCGCGTGTGTCCGGCGCGATCGTCAAGCCCGGCGAGACGTTCAGCCTCGGCGGCCGCTCCGGCCCGCGCACCGCGGACAGCGGCTACGTGCCCGCCCCCGTCGACGAGGACGGCACCGGCGCCACCGTGGTCGGCGGCGGCGTCTCGCAGCTGGCGTCCACTTTGTACAACGCGGGTTACCTCGCGGGCCTGACCGACGGCGGTCACCTGGAGCACGACCACTACCTCGACCGCTACCCGGCCGGCCGCGACGCCAAGGCCGTCAACGCCGATGGCAGCCCGGCCGAGCTCAAGCTGACCAACGACGCGCCGACCGGGTTCGCGATCCAGGCCACGGTTTCCGGCGGTTCCGTGACGGTCCGGATCTGGGGCACCCGGCACTACCGCGTCGAGGGCCAGACCGGCGCGCAGACGCCCGGGGACCCGCCGCCGGTCCAGTTCGGCTCCGGCGGAGCCGACCCGTGCCTGCCGGCGATCGGCACGCCCGGCTTCAGCGTCACCGACACGCGCGTGCTCTACGACGTCGCGAGCGGCGCCGAGATCCGCCGCAATTCGCACACGGCGACCTACGGTCCGCGTCCGACGGTTCTCTGTTGAGTTGTCAGCGAAGGACCATGCAACCAGCCTCCTCGAAGTCACGCAGCCACGCCGGCTCGCGGAAGTGCTTGTTCCACCGCAGATCCAGCTTGTCCAGTTTGGACAGCCGGGCGAGCGACGCGGGCAGCGTCGTGAGCGCGTTCTCCCGCAGGTCGAGCTGACGCAGCTCGCCCAGCTCGCCGATCGAATCCGGTAGTGCCGCGAGCCGGTTGCCCCGCAGGTGCAGCTCCCGCAACGCGCCGAGAGCACCGATCGACTCCGGCAGTTCGGCCAACGAGTTGCGGTACAACCGGAGTTCGCGCAGCGAAGAGAACCCGGACAGGTCCGAGGGCAGCGCGGTGAGCCGGTTGTCCGTGCACCCCAGGTACCGCAGCTTCCCCAAGCGGCACCAGGCGTCCGGGAACTCCGTCAGCCGGTTGTCGCTGACATACAGGTATTCGGTGAGCCCGGCCAGCTCACCCAGCTCCGCCGGCAGCGAGTCGAACTGGTTGTGCGCCAGGTCCAGCGTGTGCACCGACGTCAGCGCGGAGATCCCCGGCGGCAGCGAAGACAGCCGGTTCGCCGCGAGGTTGAGCACCTCCAGCCCGGTGCGTTCCCACAGCGACGCGGGCACCGACGAAATCTCGTTCGAGTAGAGATCGAGCCGGGTGACGTCGTGCGGAACCTCGGGCACCGAAGTCAGCCCTTGACCGCTCAGGTCGAGCAGGGTCACGATCCCTCCCGCCGCGTCGAAGGCAGCCGCGCCCAGGTGGCCGCGTCGTCCGGAGTGGACACCTGGACCCGCAGACCCGGTACCTCCGACACCGCCAGTTCGGTCAGCCGGAAGCTCATCCGGCCGGCCTGCGGGTGGTGCAGCCGACGCAGCCGAGGGCGCGGTTCGGCCACCTCGTGCCGGGCCCACAGGCCGGCGAACTCCGGGCTCAGCGCCGAGAGCCGCCGGATGTCCTCTTCCCAGGACGGGTCACCGACGTGCCTGCCGTACTCGGCGCGCATCCGCGCGACCATGTGGGGAACCTCCTCGTCGTAGTTCAGGAGGAACTGCCGCGCGTTCGGCTCGGTCACGCAGCACCACAGCAGGTTCTTGTGCAGGCACGGCAGGCTGTGCCACTCCCAGAACAGCTCGTCCTGGGCCGCGTTCGACTCCAGCACGTCGAACCGGCCGTTGACCACCGTGGCGGGCAGCGGATCCAGCGCGCGCAGCACCTCGCGCACCGCGTCCGGCACCACTTCGACCGACGAAGGCAGCCGCGACGGCGTCAGCTCCGCCAGCCGGTAGAGGTGCTCCCGCTCCGGGTGGTCCATCCGCAGCGTGCGAGCCACCGCGTCGAGCACCTGCGCGCTCGCGTTGATCGGCCGCCCCTGTTCGAGCCACGTGTACCAGGTGACGCCGACGCCGGCGAGCAGCGCCACTTCCTCGCGCCGCAGCCCGCTCGTGCGACGGCGCGGGCCGGGCGCGAGCCCGACCTCTTCGGGGCTGATCCGCGCCCGGCACGCCTTGAGGAACCTGCCGAGTTCCTCCCGGCGGCTCGTGTGGACCTGCGTGTCGGTCATGCGGACATCATGGCGGAGGGGTACGACAGTTTCCGCCGAACCAGGTGCTGGGAGTACCAGCATCCCCAGGCTCTCGGTGTCCGGGCGGAAAGAGCCGCAGGGTCAGGGCATGACACTGACCACCTCTGTCCCGGCCACCGCGGACCGGGCCGCCCGGCCGGACCGGCGGCCGTGGTTCATGCTGGCCGTTCTGTTGCTCGGCCAGTTCATGGCGCTGCTCGACGTCACCGTCGTGAACGTCGCCATGACCGACATCCGCACCGATCTGCACACGTCCGGCGCCGCGTTGCAGCTCGTCGTTTCCGGCTACACCGTCGGCTACGCGATGTTGCTGATCACCGGCGCCCGCTTGGGCGAGCTGTACGGGCGGCGACGGCTGTTCGTGACCGGTGTCGTCTCGTTCACCGTCTGCTCGCTGCTGTGCGGGCTCGCGCCGGGCGCGGGCGTGCTGATCGTCGCGCGGATCGCGCAGGGCGCCGGCGCGGCCTTGATGATGCCGCAGGTCATCAGCGTGATCCAGGCGCAGTTCACCGGCCCCGCGCGGGCGAAGGCGCTCAGCGCGTACACCGCGGTCATCTCCGTCGCGTTCGTGTCCGGCCAGGTGCTCGGCGGCGTGCTCGTCGGCGCGGACCTGTTCGGGGCGGGTTGGCGGCCGATCTTCCTGGTGAACGTGCCGATCGGCGTGCTCGTGGCCGTGCTCGCGATCAAACTGCTGCCCAGCGGCGCCGCGAAGGCGGGCCGCCGGCTCGATCTCGCTGGGCTCGCGATCGCCGTGCCGTCGGTGGTGCTCGTCGTGCTGCCGCTGGTGCTCGGGCACGAAACCGGCTGGCCCGCCTGGTCGTACGGTTCGATCGTCGCGGGCGTCCTGCTGGCCGTGCTGTTCGTGGTCGTGGAACGCCGTGTGCGCGACCCGCTCGTCGACCTGGCCGTGCTCAGGATCCGTGGTGTCGCGTCCGGTCTGGCCACGCTCGCGGCAGGCGTCGCGTCCTACGGCGGGTTCCTCTTCTGTGTGGCACTGCACCTGCAGTCGGGCCTCGGCAAGACGGCGATGGCCGCCGGCTTGGCGATGGCGCCCGGTGGCGTCGTCTTCGGCCTGTGCGGGTTCTTCTGGAACCGGCTGCCGCGACGGGCGCACGCCTGGTTGACCCCGTGCGGTTACGCGGGATCCGCCATCGCGTACGCGCTGCTGGCGCTGGGCCGGGACGGCGGGACGCTGTTCTTCGTGGCACTGCTGCTGTTCGGGCTGTCGATGGGACCCGCGTTCGGCTCCCTGATGGTGAACGCGCTGACGCACGTCCCGCTCGAGCGCGCGGCGGACGTCAGCGGCCTGCTGACCACCACGCTGCAGCTGGGCCAGGTCGTCGGTGTGGCCACGTTCGGCAGCCTGTTCCTGACGCTGGCCGCGACGTCGTCCGCGACCGCCCTCACCACGACGATGACCTGCGCCGCCGCGCTGTTGCTCGTCGGCGCGGGCCTGGCCGTCAGGCGGTAGTGCGGCTTGACACGGAAAAGCCCGGTCCCGTTCGCCGCGCGCGAACCGGACCGGGCCAGGGATCCGGGATGCTACCTCGTTACACCACGCCGACCGTAGGCGCCGGCGGCGATGGTGACACCGATGGCGGCGAGGACGACCTGGGTGAGGACTTCCAGCCAGTCGATGCCGTTGGTGTCCGCGTACCCGAGACCGCGCGCGATGGCCGTGCCGATGAACGCGGCGATGATACCGATCACGATGGTCAGCCAAATCGGAATGCTCTGCTTGCCGGGAACGACCAAACGGCCCAGAACACCGATGATCAGCCCGACGATGATGGCGCTGACGATGCCGGCGACAGTCATCACTTTCTCCTCTCAAGGATCCGCGAACCCGGCCACTCGGGTCCGTCGGACTCGGTGAGCGGAATGCCCGCACCGCACGGCCCTGAAACACGAAAAGGGCCCTCCCCGCGCGGAGAGAGCCCTTTTCGTGACCATCAGAACGCGGCTTCGTCGAGCTCCATGAGCGCGTTGTCGGCGGCCTCCACGATCGCGCGGCGGGCCGTCAGCTCCGGCAGCACCTGCTTCGAGAAGAACGAGGCCACGGCGATCTTGCCCTCGTAGAACGGGACGTCCTTGGCGGACGCGCCGGCGTCGAGCTTGCCGATGGCGACCTCGGCGTGCTTGAGCAGCTGCCAGCCGATGAGCAGGTCGCCGACCGACATCAGCAGCCGGACCGTGTGCTGGCCGACCTTGTTGATGCTCTGCGCGTCCTCCTGCGACGCGGTGAGGTAGCCGATCAGCGAGCCGAGCATGCCCTGGGTGTCCTCGAGGGCCTGCTTGAGCAGCGCGCGCTCGTTCTTGAGCCGGCCGTTGCCCGCCTCGGACTCGATGAACTTCGTGATCTCACCGGCCACGAACGCGAGCGACTGGCCCTTGTCGCGGACGATCTTGCGGAAGAAGAAGTCCAGCGACTGGATCGCGGTCGTGCCCTCGTACAGCGAGTCGATCTTGGCGTCACGGAGGTACTGCTCGATGGGGTAGTCCTGCAGGAAGCCGGAACCGCCCAGCGTCTGCAGCGACTGCACGAGCTGCTCGGTGGCGCGCTCGGAGCCGACGCCCTTGACGATCGGCAGGAGCAGGTCGTTGACGCCCTGCGCGAGCTTCTGGTCGCCCTCGCCGGTCCACAGCTGGTCCTGGAACGACGCCGTGTACAGGTACACCGCGCGGAGGCCCTCGGAGTAGGCCTTTTGGAGCATCAGCGAGCGGCGGACGTCCGGGTGGTGCGTGATGGTGACGCGCGGCGCGGCCTTGTTCAGCATGTTCGGCAGGTCGGCACCCTGGACGCGCTCCTTGGCGTACTCGAGCGCGTTGAGGTAACCCGTCGACAGCGTCGCGATGGCCTTGGTGCCGACCATCATCCGGGCGTACTCGATGACCTGGAACATCTGCGCGATGCCGTCGTGCACCTCGCCGAGCAGCCAGCCCTTGGCCGGGGTGCCGTGCTGGCCGAAGGTCAGCTCGCACGTCGTCGAGGCCTTGATGCCCATCTTGTGCTCGACGTTGGTGACGTAGGCGCCGTTGCGCTCGCCCAGCTCACCGGTCTTCGAGTCGAAGTGGAACTTCGGCACCAGGAACAGCGACAGGCCCTTGGTGCCCGGCTTGGTCTCGATGCCGGGTCCCTCGGGGCGAGCGAGCACCAGGTGCATGATGTTTTCGCTCATGTCGTGCTCGGCGGAGGTGATGAACCGCTTCACGCCGTCGATGTGCCAGGAGCCGTCCTCCTGCTGGGTGGCCTTGGTGCGGCCCGCGCCGACGTCGGAGCCGGCGTCCGGCTCGGTCAGCACCATCGTGGCGCCCCAGGCGCGGTCGATCATGAACTGGGCCCAGTGCTTCTGCTCTTCGGTGCCGTTCTTGTTCACGATCATCGCGAAGTTCGGGCCCGCCATGTACATGAACAGCGGGGCGTTGGCGCCGAGGATGAGCTCGGAGGCCGCCCACTGCACGGTCGGGGGCAGGCCGAAGCCGCCGAGGTCGTTGGTGAGACCGAGGCGCCACCATTCGCCGTCGAGGAGCTGCTTGTAGCTCTTCTTGAACGACTCGGGGATCTTGACGCTGAACGTCTTCGGGTCGTATACGGGCGGGTTGCGGTCGGCGTCGGCGAAGGACTCGGCGAGCGGGCCGGTCGCGAGCTTGTTCAGCTCGGACAGCACCCCACGCGCGGTCTCTTCGTCGGACTCGGCGAGCACACCCTTGCCCAGGCGCTCCTGCACGCCGAGTACCTCGAAGAGGTTGAACTCCAGGTCTCGGACGTTGCTCTTGTAGTGGCCCATGTCGTCACTCCAATGTGTTCGGCTCCCCGGCCGGGCACATACTCGCCTTACTCGCCGGTAACTTCAGGATATTACCTGCGGGTAACCAAGGCAAGGAGAACGGCACTCCCGATTACCGGGAATTCCCTCGAATTTCGGCGTCCACCTGCGTGACCGGGGTCAGTGGTTGCCCGGCGCCGCCGTTGTGTCGGCCGTCACCGGGACGTGCCCGTCCTCGGCCCTGGCGACGAGGATCCCGCTGCGAAAGGCGATCGTCACGGCGTGTGTCCGGTCACGCGCGGACAGCTTGCGCAGGATGCTCTTGACGTGGGTCCGGACCGTCTCCACGGACAGGAACAGCAGCTTCGCGATCGCCGAGTTCTCGAGACCCTCGGCGACGAGCTGCAGCACCTGGTATTCGCGTCTGGACAGCGGCATTCCGCCGCGCGACGCCGGTGGGGCGTCGTGGGCGGCGTCCCCCTTCGGCGCGGTCGCCCGCTTCGGCCGGGCGGTGAGCGCGGCCAGCGCCGGGTCGATGTACCGGCGTTCGGTATGCGCCCGCCGGATCGCTTCGGCGAGCCGTCGTGAGTCGATTGACCGGGGCACGATCGCGTGCGCGCCGGCGGCGATCGCGGCCGCGAGGTAGTGCTGTGTGCGATTCGCGTCACGGATCAGGATGACCAGGATCAGCGCCGGGTCGCCGGCGTTGAGCAGCTTGGTCAGGTGGCAGCTCGGGTCGAGGGCCGAGTCGAGCACGACGACGTCCGGCTTGACCTGCTCGCACAGCTGCAACGCGGCGTGGTGGCTGGCCGCCTGCCCCGCCCAGTGCAGCCCCGGGCTGCGGTGGACGAGCGCGGCGAGCCCATCGCGATAGATCGGGACCGGGTCGACGACCGCCACGCCGAGACTGCGCCCGCCGGGTCCGATCGGCCCGGCGGGCTTGCGGCTGGGCTCGATGCCGTGCATCGTCGGCCTCCGTCTCTGCGCCGTCGCTCCTGGGACACCGGACGCGTTCCCCTGGTTTCTCGCGTTCGGCACCGCCCGGTCCCCCTGCCGGGACCGGCCAAAAGTGACTCCTCCTGGTTGGTACGAGTCGCGATTGCGCAGCTCATGACGCCAATTCCCCCTCACGGTCCAATCCGCAGGTCACAGCAAACTCTGGGTAGAGATCTTTCGGGAGAAGGTGGCTCGACCGAGGATGAACTGAGCGAATGGGGCTGCTGGCGCTACCGAGAGTGGCCTGCTCCGACGGGGGTGCCGAGCCGCCCCGGCCGTCGGATGCGGGTCAGTCCTGGTCACCGGCCACGACCGCGGCACGCAGCGCGGCGAACTCCACCGCCAGCCCGGCCGGCGTCCAGTGCGCGTTGAGGCCGCTGGGGTTCGGCAGCACCCACACCCGGGTTTCGCCGATGCGGTGCTCCTGCCGGCCCACACGCGCCTTCGAGAAGCCGAACGCGGTCCGGTACGCCGTGATCCCGACGACCGCGAGCCACCGCGGCCGGTACCTTCGCACCTTCCCGGCCAGCAGCTTCCCGCCTTCGCGCAGCTCGTCGTCGGTGAGCTCGTCGGCGCGCGCGGTCGTCCTGGCGACGACGTTCGTGATGCCGAGGCGCAGATCGAGGAGCTGGTGCTGCTCGCTCGGCGCGTAGCGCCGCGGGGTGAAGCCACCGGCGTGGAGCGCGGGCCAGAACCGGTTGCCGGGCCGCGCGAAGTGCTGTCCGAGCGCGCCTGAGTAGAGGCCGGGGTTGATGCCGCAGAACAGGACGTCGAGGCCGGGCGCGAGAACATCCGGGATCGTCGTGTTGTGCGCGGCGGCCAGCTGGTCCTTCGTGGGTCGGGTGCTCACCCGTCCAGTTTCCGGCACGCTCGAAGCATGGAGGTCACCGCGGATGGCTGTTCCGTCGACGGCTACCTGGTGCTGCCGCCGAGCGGCGAGCCGGAGATCGTGGACGCCGCGGTCCCGCCGGGAGCCTCGATCCTCGAGCTGGGAAGCGGTGCCGGCCGGATCACGCACCCCCTGGTGAAGCTGGGGCACGAGGTGGTCGCCGTGGACGACTCGCCCGCGATGCTCGCGCACGTGCGCGCCGAGACGGTCTGCGCGCGGATCGGCGACCTGGACCTCGGCCGGACGTTCGACGCGGTGCTGCTCGCCAGCCACCTGCTCAACACCGAGCGGGACGCCGACCGCCGGGCGATGCTCGCCGCCGCGCGCCGCCACCTCGCCCCGGACGGGCGGCTGATCGTCGAGTGGCACCCGCCGGAGTGGTTCGACACCGTCGCGTCCGGTCAGGGCGGCCGGCTCGGCGAGGTGGTGGTCGAGCTGGCCGACGTGGCCCGCATCGGTGATCTGCTCTCCGCGACCGTGCGTTATTCGGCTCGTGGGCGGACCTGGGACCAGGAGTTCACCTGCCGTCGGATCGCCCTCGAAGCCGTCCTGACCGCGGCCGGCCTGACCTTCGAGCGGTGGCTCATCGCTGACCGGAACTGGTTCGCCGCGCGTCACCATCGCCCGGGGTAGCGAATTCACCACGAACCTGCGTACCCTGTGTGATCTCCCGCACAGCGCCGTACCGAGGAGGATTTCGTGCAGCTTTCGCTCACCCTCGGGCTGGTCGCGCTGGTTCTGGCCGTCGCGGCCCTCGTCGTCGTCCTCGAGGACCGGCGAGCCGCCAAGCGGGCCGCGCTGCGGCGCAAGGCGCGGTTAGCGCGCCTGGGCGAGGTGGACCCGCTCGCGCCGGGCCGGCTGCACGTCGAGCGTTGAACGCTTCCCGCGCAGCAGGGTGAGCAGCAGCGCCCCGAACACCCAGCCGACGCCGGCGCCGAAAGCGTTGTTCATGAGGTCGTTGACGTCGAAGATCCGGTAGACGTGCGGCGCGGTGCCGAAGTTCGCGGTGACCTGCGTGATCTCGATGAGCAGTGACGCGGCGAAGCCGATCAGCGCGGTGCCGGTCAGGCCACGGCGCCACAGGATCCGCGCGAACACCCCCAGTGGCACGAACAGCAGCACGTTCAGGCAGGCCTGCTGGAACGCCTGCGTCATGAACCACCGCGACAGCGGCTCGGCGTGCTTGAGCAGCTCGCTGTGGATGTCGGTGATCCACTGGAACGGGTGCGGCTGCACGGTCTGGCTCAGCCGGCGGGCGCCGGGCCCGGGCAACGGCAGGAAGACGACCGCGAGGGTCATGCAGCCGTAGAACAGCACCGCCGCCGTGGTGGCGATGCCGCGCGGCCGCAGGCCGCCGTGCCGGGCCAGCTGGGTGATCAGCTGCGGCACGAGCACGAAACCCCACAGCGCGAGGAAGCCGATGAACCCGTACTGCAGGGCGGTGACCTGGGCGTTCGTCATGCCACCGACGTTATGGATCTTGCCACCGCCACGCTTCGGTCGAAGAGCCCGAGGGCCCGGACGCCCATCGGCCACCTGGCCGACCCGCGGCCGGGCCGATCGGTCAGGGCAGGGTCTCGTCCTCGGCGGCGTCCTCTTCGGTGGCGCGTTCGGCCCGCCACGCGCTGAACACCGTGCCGCCGATCATCAGCACGACGACGGCCAGCACCACGAGTACGACCTCGATGCCCATTTGTCCCCCAGGTGACGGATCGCTCGCGAAATCGGTATCGCACCCCCTGTCGTTACCGCGGTGAGCGAAGTCATCGTGGGAAAAGGCAGTCGTAACCGGATGCGGCTTGCGCCGACCCGGGAATGCCCACGACGCTCGGCACGTCGAGGTCTTGTGCAGGCAACGAAAGGGAACGCTCATGGCACCGGTCCGGGTCGGCATCGTCGGGCTCAGCGCGAACGGCGGCTGGGCCGCCACCGCGCACGTGCCCGCGCTGGCCGCGGTGGAGGGCTACGAACTCCGCGCGCTGAGCGGGAGCACCGCCGAGTCGGCGCGGGTGGCGGGCGAGAAGTACGGCGTGCCGCTGACCTTCGGCGACGCCGGGGAGCTGGCCCGGCACCCGGAGGTCGACCTGGTCGTGGTCGCCGTGAAGGTGCCCGAGCACCGGGCGCTGATCGAGCCCGCGCTGGCCGCCGGCAAGCAGGTGCTGAGCGAGTGGCCGCTCGGCGTGAGCCTGGCCGAGACCGAAGCGCTCGCCGAAGCCGCGAAGGGCAAGCAGACCGCGGTGGGGTTGCAGGGCCGGTCCGCGCCGGCGTTGCGCTACCTGCGTGACCTCATCAAGGACGGCTACGTCGGCCGCGTGCTTTCGACGTCGCTGATCGCTTCGGGCGCGAACTGGGGGCCATCGGTGCGCGCCGGCCGGGACTACCAGCTGCACCCCGAAGGGGGCGCGACCATGCTCACGATCCCGTTCGCGCACACCGTCGACGCGCTGGCCATGGTGCTCGGCGGCTTCGCCGAGCTGTCGGCGACGATGGCGACCGTCCGGCCGCGCGTGCGCGACGAGGTCACCGGCGAGTCCGTCGCGATGACCGCGCCGGACCAGATCGCCGTCACCGGGGTGCTGACCGGCGGTGCCGTCGCGTCGCTGCACCTGCGCGGCGGGACGTCGCCCGCGACGGACTTCCACTGGGAGATCAACGGCACCGAGGGCACGCTGGTCGTCGGCGCCGCCGATCCGCTGTTCTGGATCGCGAGGCTGACGCTGCGCGGAAGCCGGACCGGTTCGCTGGAGAAGCTCACCGTGCCCGCCCGGTACGAGCTGCCGCAGCTGGCCGGGCGCGGCGCCGAGCCGTCGTACAACGTCGCGCACGCCTACGCACGGCACCTCAAGGGCGACCTGCCGGACTTCGCGCACGCGTTGCGTGTGCACCGGGTGCTCGACGCCGTCCAGCGGTCGGCCGACAGCGGGTCCCGGGTTCGTCCGGACGCAGAGTAACTGTTACTGAAGGTTGTAGCTTTTCCGTCAGGTCCGCCTTACCCTCGGCTGATGGACGACGTGGTCTACGAGCGCGAGGGCCGGGGCGCACCGCTGGTGCTGATCCACGGCATCGGCCACCGCCGCCAGGCGTGGGCGCCGGTGTTTCCGCTGCTCACACCGCATCGCGATGTCATCGCGGTCGACCTGCCCGGCTTCGGGGAGTCGCCCGAACCGGCCGGCGGGTACGGCATCGAGCCCGCGCTGGTGATGTTCAAGAACCTCTTCGCCGACCTCGGGCTCGACCGGCCGCACGTCGCGGGCAACTCGCTCGGCGGCCTGCTGTCGCTGGCGCTCGGCCAGGCCGGGCTCGTCCGCAGCGTCACGGCGTTGTCGCCGGCCGGGCTGTGGAACCGGCCCCGGAAGGTCTACGCGATCGCCACGCTCAAGGCCCACCGCGCCCTCGCCGGGCGCACGCCACCACACGTCGTGCGCCGGCTCGCCGCGACGGCCGCCGGGCGCAGGGCACTGACCGGGATGATCGTCGGCCGGCCCGAACTGCTGACCCCGGACGTCGTCGTCGAGGACGCCCACGCGCTGGCCACCGCCCCGGGCTTCGAGCCCACCGCCGCGCAGTCCCGAGGGGACTTCCGCTTCGCCGGCCCGGTCACCGGCGTCCCGGTGACCATCGCCTGGGCCGAGCGCGACCGGATCCTCGCCCGGCCGCGCGTCGCCGACCTGCGGAAGGTCGCGCCGAACGGGACGTTCCGGCTGCTGCCCGGCTGTGGCCACGTGCCGATGTCCGACGATCCGGAGCTCGTCGCGCAGGTGCTGCTCGACGGAAGCCGTTAGGTGACGTTCGCTTTACGTCCGTCTTTTGACCCTGGTCGTCGCCTCCGCCGCGAGGCAGAATCCTCCGCCGTGCGCCCGTTCGGGGACCCTGGGCGCGAATCGGAGGAAGAACACGCATGAGGCTTTCAACCCGGCTCGCGGTATTCGCCGCGGCCGCGCTGGCGACGACGGCGGTGACCACCGCACCCGCGTCCGCGGGCCAGCGCCCGGACCCCACCACCGACGTCCGGATCATCGGGTTCAACGACCTGCACGGCAACCTCGAGCCGCCGTCCGGCTCGAGCGGACGCGTCGTGCAGTCGGACGGGACCACTGTGGACGCCGGCGGCGCGGCTTACCTCGCCACGCACGTCAAGCAGCTGCGGTCGCAGGTGCGCGACTCGTTCGTCGTGTCCGCCGGCGACAACATCGGCGCGTCGCCGGTGATCTCGGCGCTGTTCCACGACGAGCCCACCATCGACTTCCTGAACATGCTGGGCGTCAGCGCGTCCGTCGTCGGCAACCACGAGTTCGACGAGGGGTACAAGGAACTGCAGCGCATGCAGTTCGGCGGCTGCCACCCCACCGACGGCTGCCAGTTCGAGAAGACCTTCAGCGGTGCGAAGTTCCCGTTCCTCGGGTCCAATGTGTACTTCACCAACGGCCTGCCCGCCCTGTTGCCGTTCACCGTGAAGTTCGAGGGCGGGGTGCCGATCGGCGTCATCGGCGCCACGCTGAAGGACCTGCCGACCGTCGTCACGCCGGAGGCCATCAAGGGCCTGAAGTTCGGCGACGAGGTCGAGGCGATCAACCGCACCTCGAACCTGCTCGACTACTTCGGCGTCAAGGCTCAGGTCGTGCTGATGCACCAGGGTGACGGCACCGAGGTCGAGGGCCCGAACGACTGCAAGCTGCGGCCCGGCCCGGCCGCCGCGATCGCGGCCGCCGTGACGCCGAAGGTCGACGCGTTCTTCACCGGGCACAGCCACCAGCAGTACAACTGCGTGATCAACGACCCGGCGGGCCAGCCGCGGCCGGTCATCCAGGGTTCGTCGTTCGGCCGCCTCCTGTCGGTGGTGGACCTGAAGATCAGCCTCAAGACGCGCGACGTCGTGCGGTCGCAGAGCAAGGCGTTCAACGAGATCGTCACGCGGACCGTCACGCCGGACCCGGCGGTGGCGGCCCTGGTCGCCGACGCCAAGACGAAGGCGGCGCCGATCGCGAACCGGCAGATCGGCACCATCACCGCGGACCTGCCGGTGGCGGGCAACCCGGCCGGTGAGTCGCCGCTCGGCGACGTCATCGCCGACGCGCAGCTCGCGGGCACGCGGACGAACAACGCGGTCATCGCGATCACCAACCCGGGCGGCATCCGCGCCGACCTGACGTACAAGTCGTCCCCGAACGGCGAGGGCGACGGCGTGGTGACCTACGGCGAGGCGTTCACCGTCCAGCCGTTCGCGAACATCATGCAGACGATCACGCTGACCGGCGCGAACCTGAAGAACGTGCTGGAGCAGCAGTGGCAGGGCTCGGTGACGCGCATCCTGCAGATCTCGAGCTCGCTGCACTACACGTACACGGCGTCCGCGCCGCAGGGCTCGCGGATCTCGAACATCACGGTGAACGGCACGCCGGTCGACCCGGCGGCGACGTTCCGCGTGTCGGTGAACAACTTCCTCGCCGCCGGCGGGGACGGCTTCACCGAGTTCAGGAACGGCACGGACCTGACCGGCGGACCGGTGGACCTGGACGCGCTGATCGAGTACCTGGGCGCCCACCCGAACCTGGCCCCGCCCGCGGCGGACCGGATCACCCGGCTGCCGTAATCCGCTTTTTCCAAGACACCGGGTCGACAATGGACCCATGACGACCTGGGAAGACGTCGTACGCCTGGCCTCGGGACTCCCCGAGGTCGAGGCGTCGACCTGGTACCGGACGCCCGCGCTGAAAGTGGCGGGCAAGGGGTTCGCGCGGCTGCGCACCGAGGCCGAAGGTGGCCTGGTCGTGATGTGCGGGCTCGACGAGAAGGCCGCGTTGCTGGACTCCGGCGACGCGGCCTTCTTCACGACACCGCACTACGACGGCCACGGCTCGATCATCGTCGACCTCGAACGCGTCGACGTCGACCAGTTGCGCGAGCTGCTCGAAGAGGCATGGCGGCGGAAGGCGCCTCGCCGGCTTACTTGAGTTCGCCCTTGAGCATGCTCATCAGGATCATGTCGTGGCGCCGGCCGTCCGCCGCGACGAACGCTTCGCGGTGGCGGCCGTCTTCGGAGAACCCGACTTTGCGGTAGACGTGCCGCGCGATCTCGTTCTCGGCGACCACCCACAGTGTGATCATGTGCAGCCGCATGGCGTTGAAGCCGTAGCGGCACATCAGGCGCAGCGCTTCGGTGCCGTAGCCGCCGCCGTTGCGGTACTCGGCGTCGCCGATGTAGATGTCCAGCTCGGCGTTGCCGACCTCGGGCTCGGCGTCCCGGAGGTCGACGATGCCGATGAGCTTGCCGTCGGCCTCGATCCCGAGGACCACCAGCTCGTAACTGTTGACCGGGCGTTCCTCGGCGCGCTTGCGATACTGCGCGAGCGACCGTGGGTGGCCGGTGTTCATCCACCGGCCGACTTCGGGGTCGTTTGCCCACCCGTGGATCTTCTCCGCGTCCTCCGGTTCGAGCGCACGTAGCCGGACGAGCTCCCCCTCGAGCATCTTCACTCCCGTTTCAACAGCAGAAAGTCGTTGACATCCAGCAAGCCGAGGGCCTGCCGGATCGGCACCGGCATGGCCTGCCGCGAATCATCGTGCACGAGTTCGGCGCCGCGCACGTGGATTTTTTGCCGCCGGGTGATGAGGGTGCAGCCGCCGGCGGCCAGCACGTTCTTCACCCAGTCGGCGTCGGGCCCGTAGGTCAGCCCGACGACGAAACCGTCCTTCGTGCGGAAGACGTTGATCGGCGTGCGGAACTCGCGGCCGGACTTCCGTCCCTTGTGGACGACCATGGCGAACCCGGGCGCCCAGCCGGCGATGTGCTTGAGGACCTGGTTGGTCGCGACGCGGTTGAAGCGGGCGACCCGCTTTGAGAGCACCATGCTCCCATCATGATCCCGTGGGAGGCAGATATCAACGACCGATGAATTAACCGATCGGATGACCCCGGCTCCCGGCGCGCGCCGCCGCGATGGTGGGATGGGGCGCATGTCGAGCGAATGGCCGCTGCGCCAGGACCCGGAAGCGCCCGTCATCATCGCGCTGGCCCTGGTGGATGACCCCGAATCGCTGGGTTTCGTCGTGCTGGACGACGAGGACGACTGGTTCATCAGCGACGGCACCGAGCTGTCCGAAGACGTGCTGGTCAACCGCGAAAGCTTCGGCAGGCTGTCGCTGCGGGAGGCCGTCGGGCTGCTCCCGCAGCTGGCCGCGCTGGCGGCCCTGCCGATGGGCATGGCCGCCGACTGGGACCCCGAGCGGCGCACGTGGCTGCTGTCGTCGGTGACCGGGTCCGACGACGACGAAGAGGACAGCCGTCTCCTCGCGGCCCGCGTCGCGGCTTGGGAGTACGAAGGCTCGCCGGACGACGAAGCCCAGATCAGCAGCGGCCTCACCGAAATCCCCGTCGGCTCGCGGCAGCCGGTGCGCGCGGTCCGCCAGGTCGTCCGCGAACAGGACGGCACCTGGCTGTTCGTCGGGTTCGAGGTGCCCGAGGCGGAGGACTTCGAGGTCGAAGGCCTGGAGCTGGAGCACGTCGCGAAGCTGTACCCGGACGTTCGCGGCGTCCTCAAGGCGGCGCCCGGCCAGGTGTACGACCGCGCGACCCCGGACGGCGACTGGGAGCTCGTCGAGGGCTGAGAAAAGTTCGCCGCGGTTGTCCCGGAGACGTCCGCGCCGTTCGTCCTTACAGTGAGAGCCGGCGATCGGCGCCGGTCACGACCTGTGAGGAGCTCCTCATGCCCCAGTACGCCGCGATCATCTACGCCTCCGACGTCGACCCGACCCAGGCCGAGGCCGCCGCGATGATGGAGGACTACAACGAGTTCGGCGCGGCCGCGCAGGCCGTGATCCGCGGCGGCGCGGCGCTGTACCCGACGGCGACCGCGACGACGGTCCGCGTCACCGGCGGCAAGGGCGGCGACATCGTCACCAGCGACGGCCCGTACGCGGAGACGAAGGAAGCCCTCACCGGCTTCTACCTGATCGAGTGCGCCGACCTCGACGAAGCCGTCAAGGTCGCGGCGCAGATCCCGGGCGCCTGGGACGGCGCCATCGAGGTCCGGCCGGTCGTCGACTTCGGCAAGTGACCGGCGCCGGGGACGCGGTCGCGCGGCTGGTCCGGGAAGAGGGCACCCGGGTACTGGCCACGCTGGTCCGCGTCACCGGCAGCGTCGACCTGGCCGAGGACGCGGTCCAGGACGCCGTCGTGCGCGCGCTCGAGACGTGGCCGCGCGACGGCGTCCCCGGCAACCCGCGCGGCTGGCTCCTGGTGGCGGCCCGCCGCCGAGCGGTGGACGTGGTCCGCCGCGAAGCGAAGCGGCTCGGGAAGGAGGCGGACGCGATGCCCGCCGTCGACCCGGGCCCGGACCCGGTGTCGGTCCGCGACGACCTGCTGAGGCTGGTCTTCACGTGCTGCCACCCGGCGTTGTCGCTGGACGCGCAGGTGGCTTTGGCGCTTCGGACCTTGGGCGGTTTGTCGACCGCGGAGGTCGCCCGCGGCCTGCTGGTCCCCGAGGCGACGATGGCCAAGCGCCTGACGCGCGCGAAGCAGAAGATCGCTACTGCTCGTATCCCTTACCGGGTGCCTGCTTCCGAGGAGTTGCCGGAGCGGCTGGCCGGCGTGGCGTCGACGGTGTACCTGATCTTCAACGAGGGTTACACGGGTCGTGTTTCGTTGATCGCCGAGAGTGTCCGCCTGGCGCGCCTGCTGGCGGAGCTGATGCCGGACGAGCCGACGGCGTTGGGGTTGCTGGCGCTGATGTTGTTGCAGGACGCCCGCCGCACGGCTCGGTTCGACGCATGTGGGTTGCCCGTGCTGCTTTCCGCGCAAGATCGTTCTCTTTGGGACGCCGCGCTGATCAAGGAGGGCGTCGCCTTGGTGGGCGTGGGATTGCGGCGCACGCCGTCGGTGCCGAACCCGTACGTGGTCCAGGCGGCGATCGCGGCATGCCACGATCTGGCACCGTCGTACGCCGAGACGAACTGGGACGCGGTGATCTCCTGGTACGACGTCCTGTTGTCGGTCCAGGACACGGCCGTGGTGCACCTGAACCGGGCGGCGGCGGTGACGGAACGCGACGGCCCGGCGGCGGCGTTGGCTCTGGTGGACGGGTTGGCGGGGCTCGAAGATTACCCGTGGTGGCACGCGTCGCGGGCGGAGTTGCTGCACCGCTTGGGTTCCCCGTCGGCTTTCGGCGCGTTGGACCGTGCGGTGGAGACCGGCCTGCCGGCGGCGCACGTGGCTCATCTGCGACGCCGGTTGGGTCCACAGTAGACAAGGCTCGTAGTGGGTGTTTTCCTTACCGTTCACCTGAAAAACCTGGGCCCGGGCAGTCTTGACCGTGGTCCGCGGGAGCGCGTTCGATGGACGGACATCCTATCCGAGGAGGTCATCCATGGCCGAACACCAGAACGCCACTCTCGTCCGCCGGGGCTACGAGGCATTCTCCGCGGGCGACCTCGGCACACTGTCGGAAATCATCGCGCCGGACGCCGTGCAGCACATGCCCGGCCACAACACGTTCTCCGGTGACCACAAGGGCCGCGACTCGATCCTGGCCATGTACGGGCAACTGGCCGAGCGCAGCGGCGGAACGCTGAAGGTGGAGCTGGAGGAGGTGTACGCGAACGACGACGAAGTCGTCACGGTCTACCACGTGACCGGCAGGCGCGAAGGGAAGCAGCTGGACACCCGCCACGCCCTGGTCTTCCGCATCCGCGACGGCAAAGCCGCGGAACTCACGGACGTTTCGAGCGACGAAGCCGCCGACGACAATTTCTGGTCCTGAAACAAATGCGAAAGCCCCGGACTTCGCGCCCGGGGCTTTCGGCTGAGAGCGGATGACGGGAATCGAACCCGCGTATTCAGCTTGGGAAGCTGATGTTCTACCATTGAACTACATCCGCAGTGCGTTGCCAGCATACACGGCGGCGTGATCCCCTTGTCCAGGCCCCTCCCTCCTTGACGTCGGCGCGTCAAGTGACAACACTTGTTGTCGCCATCGGAGGTGAGCTGTCATGGACGAGCCCGAGCTGTTCCGGCAAGGCGGGTTCCGGCTGGGCAGGTGGCTGTTCATCGAAGGCGACATCCGGGGTGACGAGCGGCAGGTCGCGCGGTTGCGGGAGTTCGCCCAGGTCCAGGATCGGCTCGCCGACGACGTCGTCGCCTGGATGGCGCAGCAGCCGAAGGGGCAGGGACACGCACTCTTCGAAGCGGCGATCAAGAACGGCGTCGACAGCGCGGCGCCCGAGCCGTTGAAGGCCTTCTTCGCCGAAGTCGAGGCGAAGCCCTACTGGGTCGACGATGAACGGCTCGAACGCGGGGCCAAGGCCATCACCCGGGCCGGGTTGCTCGGGTTGTTCCCGCTCGGGGACATGTCGCTGATGGGTGGCTACCTCGCCTCGCGCGCGACGAAATCCCTGGTCGGGACCGGGCAGATCGAGCACAAGGCCACGCGCAGGCTCGTCGAGACCGCCACCTGGTGGATCGACGTCACCACGCCCGGCGCCCTCAAACACGGCGAGAAGGGCTACGCCTCCGCCCTCCGGATCCGGCTCGTGCACGCCCACGTGCGCGCCGCCATGAACCGGCGGGACGACTGGGACTACGACGCCTGGGACCGGCCCGTCAACCAGGTGCAGACCGCCGGGACCCTCCTTCTCTTCTCGCTCGTCTACGTCTTCGGCACGCAGCTGCTCGGCCTCCGCTACTCCGCCCGTGAACGCGGCGACATCCTGCACCTGTGGCGCTACATCGGCTGGCTCATGGGCGTCGACGACGAACTGCTGCCCAGCGGCGAAGAGGACGCCTGGCGCCTGTTGTGGCTGCTCGCCGCGACCGAGTTCATCCCCGACGACGATTCGAAACGGCTCGCCAAGGCGCTGGTCGAGGCCAACGCCGCCGTCGGCGAGGGACGCGGTGCCGTCGGGAAGGTGCTCTCGCACGTCTCCGTGGCCGTGCACTCGTCGATCAGCCGGCTCGTGCTCGGGAAGACCAACGCCGACTTCCTCGGGCTCCCGAACGACCCGGTCGCGCAGGCCGTGATCGTCACCGTCGCGGGGGTCAACTTCGCCGCCGAGACGGTGCGGCGGTTCATCCCCGGTGCCACCGCGTTGCAGGAACGGCTCGGCGAGGCCGGGCGTCGCGGGTACGTGAAGCGGCTCGAGAAGATCTTCGCGCCCGACACCAGCTACGCGCAGCACATGCGGGCCGCCTGAACACACCCGTTAGGCTTCGGCCGTGCTGCTCAGTGACCGTGACCTCCGCAAAGAGCTCGACGCCGGCCGGCTCGGCATCGACCCCTTCGATGCCGGCATGGTCCAGCCGTCCAGCATCGACGTCCGGCTCGACCGGTTCTTCCGCGTCTTCGACAACAGCAAGTACACCCACATCGACCCGCAGCTGCAGCAGGACGAGCTGACCTCGCTGGTCGAGAAGGAGGGCGAGGAGCCCTTCGTGCTGCACCCGGGCGAGTTCGTGCTCGGCTCGACGTTCGAGCTCGTCACCCTCGCCGACGACCTCGCCGGCCGCCTCGAGGGCAAGTCTTCGCTCGGCCGGCTCGGGCTGCTCACGCACTCGACCGCCGGGTTCATCGACCCCGGCTTCTCCGGGCACATCACCCTCGAGCTGTCGAACGTCGCGAACCTGCCGATCACGCTCTGGCCGGGCATGAAGATCGGCCAGCTGTGCATCTTCCGGCTCTCCAGCTCGGCCGAGTTCCCGTACGGCTCGAGCGAAGCCGGGTCCCGCTACCAGGGGCAGCGCGGCCCGACCCCGAGCCGGGCGTACAAGAACTTCCACCGCGTCGACACCTGGCGGTAGTGGATTCGCCCTCGGCGGGAAAGAGTGCGTCGGTCGTCAGGCCGAGACCTTCTCGTTCCAGTCGATGCGGTGGTTCCACATAAAGGCGTTCGGGTCCTCGTTGGACGGCTTCGAGAACGCCCGCTTGATGAAGAAGTCGCGGACGACGCGCCCGACCGGGCCGATCACCTTGTCGTCGCCGTTGCGCTTCCCGGCCGCGACGACGGCTTCGACGCGCTCGCGCCGCAAGCCCTCGTAGGTGGTCAGCGCCTGCGCGATGTCCGGCACGTCGCGGAGGCACTTGCCCAGCGTGACGGCGTCTTCGATGGCCATCGACGCGCCCTGGCCCGCCGCCGGTGACGTCGCGTGCGCCGCGTCGCCGATGATCACCATGCGGCCGCGGTGCCAGACCGGGACCGTCGGGAAGTCGTACGTCGGCCAGGCCGGGTAGATCTCCCGCGTCGCGCGGATGATCTCGGTGGCCGGCGTCCGGTCGGGCGCCACCAGGTGGAGCAGCTCGGCCCGCAGCTTCTCGCCGGCGAGCTTGGCCAGTTCGGACTCGGTCGGCTCGGTCTTGCGGGCCGGGTTCGCGAACCACCAGACGCGGCCGTCCGGGCTGACGACGTGGCAGAAGAAGACCCGCTTGCCGAACGCCATGTTCAGCACGCCCGGCTCGTCCGGCAGCTTCAGCCCTTCGGCGAAGCCGCCGGTGTTGAGCAGCGGCACGTACCGCGGCGACGGCGCGTTCGGGTCGATGATCGTGCGGACTCGCGAGCGGAGGCCGTCGGCGCCGATCAGCAAGTCGCCTTCGGCGTGCGAGCCGTCCGAGAAGTCCGCCCTGACCTGGGAAGACGTCTGGCTCGCGCCGATCAGGCGCTTGCCGTACCCGGCCTGGATCCCCCGCCGCGCGGCCTCGTCGCGCAGGGCGACGTAGAGGTCGGAGCGGAGCACGGTCTGGCTCACGGTCCCGTCCGGGAGTGTGCCGCCCAGCGTGAACTCGGCCAGCTGAGTGCCGTTGCCGAGCCCGATCGACATCCGTGGTGAATCGAAGCCCGCGCTCCGGACCACGTCCTTCAGGCCGAGCGGGAGCAGTGCGGCCAAGCCGTTGACGGCCAGGGTGAGAAACGCGCCGACGCCTTCGGAGCTCCGGTCGTACGCCTCGAACAGCACCGGCTCGTGCCCGGCCTCGTGCAGGGCGATGGCCGTGATCGTGCCCGCGATGCCGCCCCCGATGATCAGTGCCCGTGTCATCTCGTTCGTTCCCTCGAATCTCTTAGAAACTAATTCGTTCTGTCGAACTAAAGAGTGGGCTAAGCTGGACGCTGTGTCAAGCGAACGAGCGCAGCTGGTCGAGAAAGTCCTGCTCAGGTCGCGGGAGCTGTCGACGGAGACGGTCATGTTCCACACCGCGATCTCCGAGACGCGGGGGTTGTCCGCGGTCGAGGGCAAGGTCCTGGACTACCTCGCGCGGTTCGGGCCGCAGACGCCGAAGGACCTGGCGCGGCTGTCCGGCCTGGCGCCCGCGTCCGTGACCGCGATGATCGACCGGCTGGAGCGCAAGGGCATCGTCGACCGCCGTCCGCACCCGGACGATCGCCGCCGGGTCCTGATCGCGCTGGACGAACAGGCCATCGCGGGTGCCGTGCACCTGTGGGACCACCTCGTCAAGGGCATGTACGAGCTGTGTGACCGCTACAGCGACGACGAACTCCGCACGGTGATCGGGTTCATCGAGGCGGCCACGGCCCTCACGCACGAGTCGACGGCGAAGCTGACGGCTCCGAAGTAACCGGAATCGACCCGACTGGTCGCCCAGTGCAATCGAATGGCACTGAGAAAAGACGGCTGAATGGAGTAACGCGGAAGCGTCCGATTGCCGCGAAATCCGGACCCGTCACCGACAGCGGGCCGAAGAATTGTGACCAGTGCGCAAGAAGGGTTCTCGCTGTAATCGTTCCGTGATACGTTCCTGCGCCGTGTCCCCCATTGGTGAACGTTCTCGTGTGGTGATGGTGTCACTCAGTGTGCTGCTCGGCGTTTTTTCCGCCGCTACCGGCACTTGGATGGCCACCGCCGAAGGAAACACCGCCGAGCTCGGCGCCGCGGCCTTGGTGCTGCCCGACGCGCCCGCCGGAGCGGGGGCCGGCGCCGGGACCGATCTCGCCGGTGGTCAGGTCCAGACCACGAAGCAGGCCGAGCCACCGGCGCCGGCACCGGTGCCGACGACGTCCAGCGCGGCGCCCACTCCGACCGAGACGTCCCCGGCGCCGGAGCAGACCAAGTCCGAAACGCCGACGCCGACCACCAAGCCCGCCGCCCGGCTCGCGCCCTCGGTGGCCGCCCAGGTCCTCACGCTGGTCAACGACGAACGAGCGAAGGCCGGTTGCAAGCCGCTGGCCGAGGAATCCCACCTCACGAAGGCCGCGCAGGACTACAGCGACCAGATGTCGGCCGAGAACTTCTTCTCCCACAACAGCCCCGACGGCACGACCTTCGACCAGCGCATCAAGAACGCCGGTTATGCGAAGCCGGGCGCGGAGAACATCGCGAAGGGGCAGACGTCCGCGGCGCAGGTCATGGAAGCCTGGATGAATTCCGAGGGCCACCGCGCGAACATCCTGAACTGCACGCTCACCAAGCTCGGCGTCGGCGTCACCACGAAGGGCTGGTACTGGGTCCAGGACTTCGGCTACTGAGTTACTGAGTTACTGAGGCCTGCTCCACCGTTCCGCGATATCGCCGTAGCGCGCCAGCACCGTCGCCCGCAGTTCCGGGTCCGAGCGCGGCACCGGTTCGATGAACACTTCGGTGACGTCGTGGAACGCCTCGGCCAGCTCGACCGCGAGCCGGACGCAGGCGCGTTCGAGGTCCGCGGCGCCGAGTGAATCGTCGAAGTCGACGCGGGTGCACACCAGGACCTGGTCGGTGCCCATCAGCATGGTCTGCAGGTCCACGACGGCCTCGATCTCCGGCGCGGCGGAGAGGTGGTCGCGGACGCCTCGGACCAGCGTCGGGTCGGCCTGACGCCCGACGAGCAGACCGCGGTTGGTGCGGCCGAGCAGGTAGGCGACGCAGGCGAGCAGCAGCCCGATGGCGATCGACGCGACGCCGTCCCAGACCTCCGAGCCGGTGAGCTGGTGCAGTCCGATGCCGCCGAAGGCGAGCAGCAGGCCGACCAGCGCGGCCGAGTCCTCGAACAGCACGGTCTTCGGCGTCGGGTCGTCGATCAGCCGCAGGTACGTCCACAGGGACCGGTTCTCGGCCTTCGACTCCCGGACGACCTGGCGGACGGCCTGCAGCCAGGACGTGCTTTCGAGCAGGAACGCCACCGCCAGGACGATGTAGCTGAGGACCGAGGTGCTCTGCGCTTCGCCGTGCCCGAGAATGGTCGAAACGCCCTCGTAGAGCGCGAACATCGCGCCCGACGCGAAAATCGAGACGGCCGCGAGCAACGACCAGAAATAGCGCTCCTTGCCGTAGCCGAAGGGGTGAACGCGGTCGGCGGGGCGCGCCGAGCGTTTCAACGCGGTCAGCAGCAGGACCTCGGTGATCGTGTCGGCGACCGAGTGTGCCGCTTCGGACAGCATCGCGCCGGAGCCGCTGATGATCCCCGCGATCAGCTTCATGACGGCGATCGCCAGATTCACGCCACCGGCGAGCAGGACGGTCAACGTGCTTTCGCTACCGGCGTTTTCGGGTTCCTCGCTCACCTTGCCGAGCGTAATAGTCAGAGCCGGCGCAGGCCGTGCAGAACGCGCTCCATGAGCGCTATCGCCGGACGGCCGTCGGCGCTGACACGGCTGTCGTGGATCGTGACCAGGCCCTGTTCGGCCATGTCGTCCAGCAGCACGCGGGCGACGCCGAGCGGCACGCTGAGCGTGGCCGCGACCTCGGCGACCGAGCGCGGGTGGTGGCAGAGCGAGCGCACCGAGCGGAACTCGCCGGTCAGCCGGGCGACGTTCCAGTGCGCGCCGGCGCGCGTCGAGACGAGCGCCTCGATCGCCAGGTGCCGCCGCGATTGCGTCCGGCCGCGCGTCAGGACGTACGGGCGCACGAGCGTCCGCGGGCTGGGGATGTGGTCCTGCGGCGGGATGACGGGCTCGGCGACGGCTTCTTCGACGAGTTCGGGTTCCGGCTCGGCGGGTGCCGGGGCGGGCGGCTCGACGGCCGCCGGGGCGGGGAACCGGGCACCGACGTGGCCGGTCCGGGGCGACGGCTCGGGCAGGGCGAGGCGGTCTTCGACGTCGTCCGGGAGGGTGCGGAGGGCGTGCCGGCCGGTCGCCGGGAAGCGTGCGCCCACGCGTCCGGTCGCCGTGGTTCTCCGGTCCTCAGCCATCCTCGCCGCCCCCTGATTCCGTGGTCGTCAAAGTCGCCCTCGCTGGCAACGGCGGCGGCGAGGAAACGCCAGGATACGCCGGTTGTCCAGCCTTCAGTTCATAGTTTGCCATTGCCTTGATAGGCCATTTCGGTGAATATCATGAACATCATTCGGGAAATCGATTTCTGTCGCGAAATCCCAGCTTGTGGACGGTGCGGGTTGCCAGAATCGTGTGCGGTGACAATGTGTAGTGCTTCGGCTACGAGAATGCGAACCGGCTGTTCGACTATCACTTTCCGGAATGGAAACGGCCCCGGCCAGGAAGTCCTGACCGGGGCCGCGCGTCCTTCTCCTGGTGTCACTCCTCCGCGAGCGACGGCGCCCCGGTGGGCACCGGCTTCGGCTCCGGCTTGCGCTTGACCGCTTCCAGCAGCATCTGCGCGACGTCGACGATCTCGACCTTCTCGCTCGCGCTGCCGTCGCTCTGCCGCGCGGTGAGGCCGTCGTTCAGCATCACCTTGCAGAACGGGCAGCCGGTGGCGATCTTCGACGGCGCGGTGCCGAGCGCCTCGTCGACGCGCTCGACGTTGATCCGCTTGCCGATCTTCTCTTCCATCCACATCCGCGCGCCGCCCGCGCCGCAGCACATCGACTTGTCGCCGTGCCGCGGCATCTCGCGCAGCCGCGCGCCCGTCGCGCCGACGAGCTCGCGCGGCGCCTCGTACACCTTGTTGTGGCGGCCGAGGTAGCACGGGTCGTGGTAGGTGACGTCTTCCGCGACCGGCGCCACCGGCACCAGCTGCTTCTCGCGCACCAGGCGGTTCAACAGCTGCGTGTGGTGCACGACGTCGAACTGGCCACCGAGCTCCGGGTACTCGTTCGCGAGGGTGTTGAAGCAGTGCGCGCAGGTCACGACGACCTTGCGAGCCTTCCGCTCGCGGCCCTCGAACACCGAGTTCAGGATCTCGACGTTCTGCTGCGCCAGCATCTGGAACAGGAACTCGTTGCCCGCGCGGCGCGCCGGGTCACCGGTGCAGGACTCCTCCGAGCCGAGCACGGTGTACTTGACGCCGGCCATGTGCAGCAGCTCCGCGACCGCACGCGTCGTCTTCTTCGCGCGGTCCTCGAACGCGCCGGCGCAGCCGACCCAAAAGAGGTACTCGGTGTCGCCGAGGTCGCCGTCGAACACCGGCACCTCGAAGTCGAGGTCCTCGGTCCAGGCCAGCCGGTCCTTGGCGTTCTGGCCCCACGGGTTGCCCTTGTTCTCCAGGTTCTTGAACATGCCGTTCAGCTCGCTGGGGAAGGACGACTCGATCATCACCTGGTAGCGGCGCATGTCGACGATGTGGTCGACGTGCTCGATGTCCACCGGGCACTGCTCGACACAGGCGCCGCAGCTGGTGCAGGACCACAGGACGTCGGGATCGATGACGCCGCCGTCATCGCCGATCAGCGCCTTCTGCGACTCCGCGATCGCGAGGACGTCGATGCCCGCGTACATGTTGTCGCCGGACAGCCCGATCTCGTCACCGGCCATGTCACGCTTGCCGCCGGCCAGCAGGTACGGCGCCTTCGCGTAGGCGTGGTCACGCAGCTGCGTGATGACCAGCTTCGGCGACAGCGGCTTGCCGGTGTTCCACGCGGGACACTGCTCCTGGCAGCGGCCGCACTCGGTGCACGTGGAGAAGTCCAGCCAGCCCTTCCAGCTGAAGTCCTCGATCTTGCCGACGCCGAAGGTGTCCTCGTCGGGGTCGGCCTCCTCGAGGTCGAGGACCTTGCCGCCGCTCATCATCGGCTTGAGCGCGCCGAGGGCGACGCCGCCGTCCTGCTCGCGCTTGAAGTAGATGTTGAAGAACGCGCTGAAGCGGTGCCACGCGATGCCCATGGTCATCGTGCGGGCCACGACGATCAGCCAGACCGTCGCGCTCATCAGCTTGACGAACGCGAACACCGTGACCAGGTTCGGGCTGGCCGGGAGCAGTTCGCCGAGCGGGTTCGAGACGAAGGCGGCCCAGGTCGGCGTCTCGTGCGCGCCGAGGGCGGCCTTCGCGGCGCGGACGCCGATGATGCCGATGCCCTCGACGAGCACGACGGCCTCGATGAAGTAGGCCCACTTGAAGTTGGAGCCCTGGAAGCGCGACTGGCGGTCGGCGCGACGCGGGTGGTTGCGCTGCCGGATCGCCATCAGCACCAGGATGCCGGCGATCGTGCCGAGCCCGAGCAGCTCCATGAGCAGCTGGAACGGCGGGAAGTCGTCGAGGATCGGCCAGCCCCAGGTGGGTACGAAGACCTCGCCGTAGGCCTCGAACAGGGCGAGCGAGCCGAGCAGGAAGCCCCACATCACCAGCCAGTGCGCGGGGCCGACGCTGCGCTTGCGGTTCATCCGGGTGTGGGCCGCGAACTCCTTGACCAGGGTCTTGAAGCGCGGCATGAACGGCCCGTTGCGCGTCGAGTCGGGCTGCCCGAGCCGGATGACGCGCACGAAGCGCGCGATCGTCGCGGCGAACATCCCCCAGGCGACGACGCCGAGGACGACGGCGATGCCGCCCAGCGTCAGTTGTAGAGCGCCCATCGTTCGGGTGCCTTTCGTCCGGATGAATCGTGTGGTGGTAGCCGGCAGGCTAACGCTTCCTACCGATGAGTAACCCGTGGAGTGGCCTTAAGTCCCATCGATGTGGTGTACGTCGCTCTTTGTTTCGGGACGATCGTTCAGGTAGTTTCCCCTCAATCGGTGCTGAACGAACTCGAGAGGGCGTCGCCGTGAAACTGCAGGTCGACGGACGCAAGGCCCGGGGCGACAAGCGGCGCGCCGAAATCATCGCGGCCGCGCTGCGCGTGATCGAGCGCGACGGCGTCGCGGGCGTCACGCACCGGACCGTCGCGGCCGAGGCCGGCGTGCCGACGACGTCCACGACGTACCACTTCTCGTCACTGGACGACCTGCTCGTCGCGACGCTCATCTCGTGCGCCCGCGACATGGCGACCGAGGTCTACTGGATGATCGACCGCGCCCGGTCCCGCGGCAGCCGCGGCGCCGAGGAGGTCGCGGGCCTGCTCGCCGAGGCGCTGGGGCCGCAGCGCGGGCGCACGATGGCGGAGTACGAGCTGTACCTGCTGGCGGCGCGGAAGCCGGAACTGCGCCCGGCCGCGCGTCGCTGGCTGGACGTCCTGACGTCGATGGTCCGCCACGACGACGAGGTCGCGTTCCGGGTGTTCCTCGCCGGCATCGACGGGCTGCTGATCCAGGGCCTGATCGACGACGGACCGCCGTCGGCGGAGGAGCTGCGCCCGGTGGTGGATTACCTGCTGAAACCGCGTTGACGCTTCCTTTAGCTTCGGATCATGCGGACTTTCGGTGACTTCGAACTCGACGACGACCCGGCGCGGCTGGACCTCGAAGTGGTGTGGAAGTTCCTCTCCGCCGAGGCGTACTGGGGCCGCTGGCGCACGCGTGAGCAGGTCGTCGCCGCCATCGCCGGGTCATGGCGGGTCATCGGCGCCTACCGCGGCGGCGAGCAGGTCGGTTTCGCGCGGGCGTTCTCCGACGGCGTGGGAAGCGCCTACCTGGCCGACGTCTTCGTCGTCGACTCCGCCCGCGGCGCCGGGCTCGGCAAGGAGATCGTGCGCGAGATGATCGACAACGGCCCCGGCGCCGGCTTCCGCTGGATGCTGCACACCGCCGACGCGCACGGGTTGTACCGGCAGTTCGGCTTCGGCGAGCACACCAAGGGCCGTTACCTGGAGCGCGAAGGCGTCAACACGGAGTCCTTGCGCTGAGCTTCAGGAAGGCGTCCCACGATCGGGTGGAGATTTCGAGCGTTCCGCCCGGGCGGTCCTTGGTGTCACGGATCCGCACCACCCGCGCGAGCGCGACCTCCACGCACTCGGCCTCTGGCCCGCTGTAGCTGGACTTCCGCCAGTTGTTCACGTCAGGCCTCCAAGTCGGCGATCACCCCCTCGACGAACGCGCGCGATTCGGCCGCGCTCAAGGCGAGGGACGCCAGGGTCTTCGCGGCGGACTTGTAATCCGCCACCTGATCCTCATCGTAGAGGTAGGCGCTGCCGCGGTACTGGTCCAGGAAGACGATGGCCGGCAGGTCGGAGTACTCGAAGACGCTGAAGGAACCGTTGAGCCCGGGGTGGTAGTCGCCGCCGAACGGAACCACCCGCACCTCGATCCGGCGGGGGAGATCGAGCAGGAGGCGAAGCTGCTCCAGCAAAGTCTCGGTGCCGCCGATCCGCTGCCGGAGGGCGATCTCCCCGAGCAGGACGGAACACTCCGGCGCCCGATGCTCGCGCAGCGCTGCCTGGCGGATCATTCGCACCCGCAGCCGCTGGTCGATCAGCGCCGCCGGAGTGCCGCCGAGAGCCAAGACGGCCCGCGCGTAGTCGGGCGTCTGCAGCAGCCCGTGCACCAGCAGCGGTTGCCAACTGAAGATCGACACCGCGGTGCGCTCGTATTCGGCCAGCGTCGTGAGGATCCGTGGCGCGTCGGGCATGTCGCTCTCGAGCCAGTTGGGCTCCCGGGCGTGCGCCGCCAGCTCCAGCAACCGGTTCCGCTCCTCGACATCCACCCTCAGCTGCCCGAGCAGGAGCGCGACCTCTTCGACCTTGGGCACCCGCAGGCCGAGTTCCCAATTGGACAGTTCGGCCGCGTGCACACCCGTGGCCCGGGCCAGCTCGCGCAGCCCGATCCCGCGCGCCGTCCGCGCTTTCCTGAGTCCGAACCCCAGCGCTCTCGACCGGGGTGTCGCTATCGGTGGTGGCATGACCGCAGTGTGTCATCGGGCACCGACAAAACCGGGCCCGGCGCTGTCGCCGATCCGCGACAGCGCCGGGCCCGGAAACTCAGCCCTTGTTCTCGTAGACCGGCGTGATCACGGCGCGGGCCAGGGTGTGCCCGAACATGTTGAAGCCGAGGAACGCCGGGGTCGCGTCGTCCGGCACCTCGAGCTTGTCGACGTCCAGTGCGTGCACCGCGAAGTAGTACCGGTGCGGGCCGTGCCCGGGCGGGGGCGCCGCGCCGAGGAACCGCTGCACCCCGCCGTCGCCCTTCAACGTCACCGCGCCTTCGGGCAGGCCGGAGCCGTCGCCCGCGCCGGCCGCCAGCTCCGTCACCGAGGCCGGGAGGTTGAACACGGCCCAGTGCCAGAACCCGCTGCCGGTCGGGGCGTCCGGGTCGTAGCAGGTGACCGCGAAGCTCTTCGTCTCCGCCGGGAAGCCTTCCCACGCCAGGTGCGGCGAACGGTCCTCGCCACCGGCGCCGAAGATGCCGGACAAATGGGGCGTGGCCAGGATTTCGCCGTGCGCGACGTCGTTGCTGCGGAGGGTGAAGGACGGCACGTCGGGCAGGGATTCGTACGGGCCGGGTGCTTGCGGCATGGATCCTCCTGATCAAGGAACTCCGAGACTTGCGCCAGGTTAGGCCCCTGGACCCACCCCCGCGTCTCAGGGAGGGATCTCAGGGTTCTTTCGGGGGGTTACCCCCATGTGCCGCCCTCTCACTCACCCCTAACGTTTCCCACGCAGAGGAAACAACACTGAGGGGACCAACGACCATGGCGCGCCCGCTTCTGGCTCTGGGTGGCATCGTCCTGATCGGCGTCGGGGTGGCGACCGCGTTCGGCTGGGGCTTGGGCTCAAGGTTCGAGAACAACCACACCGTTTCGGAGACCGTCCGCGGCGTGAAGCTGGACGGCGACTCGGGGTCGGTGAAGATCCGCACCGGCTCGGGACAGCCGACGGTGCGCGAGACGATCCACTACAACTGGCGAAGCAAGCCGGGCGGCGACTTCTTCCGCGTCGAGGGTGACCAGCTCGTGCTCGCCGGCTGCGGGCGCAACTGCACGGTCGACTTCGAGGTCGTCGTGCCCGCCGGCGTTCCGGTCACCGGCAAGCTCGACTCCGGTGAACTGAACGTCGCCGGGGTGTCGAGCGTGGACGTCCAGTCCCACTCCGGGCAGGCCCGCGTCGAGGACGTCTCCGGCACGGTGAAGCTGCGGCTGGAGAGCGGCGCGATCGACGTGCGGAACGTCGGTGAGGTCCAGCTGCACGCCGACTCGGGCCACGTCCAGGGCAACGACGTGCGCGGGCCGGTCGACGTGACGTCCTCCAGCGGAAGCGTCGAGTTGACGCTGACCCAGGAGACCGACGTCAAGGTGAAGTCCGACAGCGGCAGCGTCGAGGTGAACGCGCCGGGCGGGCCGTACCGCGTGCAGGGCGACAGCGACAGCGGGCACCGGGACATCGACGTCCCGACGGACGGCTCGGGCCGGCACGTGCTCGACCTTTCCACCGACAGCGGCAGCGTCAGGGTCCGCGCGGCCTGACTTCCTTACTGACTTTCCTTACTACGGGGGCTTTTCCGATGGGCAAGATCGAACGGCGAGTGCTGGCCGCCGCGCTGCTGGGGGCCATTGCGATGTTCGGCGTCGTGGGTTTCATGCGCGGCGAGCAGACCGAAACTCCGGCGCAGGGGGTGCCGGTCTCCGTGGATTCCCACTATCGAGTGACTTCGTGGGTCGGCACGCCGGCTGAAGTCGTTGCGCGGCAAGGAAATATCGAATTCTCCCTCGCCTCCCGGCACGTCCGCCGCTCCTGAGTTGTCGGTGGTCGCTGTTAGGAATGGGGTGCGCCGAGGGACGGCGCGCAGGGGGAGGAAAGACATCATGGACGTGGGCCGGATCGGCGCGATCGTCGCGGCGGTCGTGATCATGGCGGCGGTCCCGGCCGTCGCCGCAGCGGCGGCGACCGCGTGGCACCCGTGTGCCACGCAGCAGGAACCGGCAACGGAGTGCGCGACGGTCGACGTGCCGATCGACCGCGCCCGCCCGGAGCTGGGATCGGCGCGGCTCGCGCTGGCCCGGCTGCCCGCGCTCGATCCGGCCCGCCGGATCGGCTCGCTGCTGGTGAACCCGGGCGGGCCCGGCGGTTCCGGCGTCGGGTTCGTGCAGTTCGGCGGGCTGGCGTCGCCGGACCTCGCGCGGCTGCGGCAGCGGTTCGACGTCGTGGGCTTCGACCCGCGCGGCGACTGGTTCAGCACACCACGCATCACGTGCGACGCGGCGACGCTGTGGGATCCGGCGCTCGACCGGTTCCCGGCGACGAAACCGGGGTTCGACGCGCTGGTGGCGCACAACCGGAAGGCGGGCGAGGACTGCCTGACCCGGACCGGGCCGTTGCTGGCGACCGTGGACACGCAGAGCGCGGCCGAGGACATCGAAACGATCCGCGTCGCGCTCGGCGAGCCGAAGATCTCCTGGCTGGGCCTCTCGTACGGCACCGAGCTGGGCGCGGTCTACGCGTCGAAGCACCCCGGCCGGGTGCGCACGATGGTGCTCGACGGCGCGGTCGACCACGCGCGGCCGCTGCGTCAGGCGATCCTCGAGGAGGCCGCGGCCACCGAGGACGCGCTCGTCCGGTTCGCGGACTGGTGCCGCGGCTCGGCGGGCTGCGTCCTGCGCGGGCAGGACGTCCTCGGTTTCTACGACGACGTCGTCACGCGGGCGGCGCACGGCGCGATCTGGTCGAGCGACCTGGGCCGCAAGGCGACGGCCGACGAGGTCTCGGCCGGCGTCTACAACCACCTCTACCTCCGGGACGAGTGGCCCGCGCTGGGCAAGGCGCTGGCCGCGGCCGGCGGCGAGTTCCCGGACGCCAAGGGGCTGACCGAGCGGAACCAGTTCCGGTCCCCGATCTACGGGGCCTACCGGGCGATCGGCTGCCACGACTTCCCGTCGCCGTTCACCGGGCCGGCGGACATGGGTGTCATGGCCGCGCTGGTCCGCGCCGTGGCCCCGCACAGCTGGCGGTACTCGGAGTACTGGGACTTCACCAGCGGGTGCACCGGCTGGCCGATCCCGGCGAAGAACCCACCACAGCCCCACCCGGTGCACGGCGCTCCGCCGATCCTGGTCGTCGGCGGCGCGCACGACCCGGCGACGCCGCTGGCCTGGGCCCGCGGGCTGGCCGCGAGCATCGACGGCGCGGCCCTGCTCACCCGCCTCGACGACGGTCACACAGGGCTATTCAACTCCGCCTGCGCCCGGGCGGCCGAGGTGGACTACCTGGTGAGCGGGGTCACACCCGCTCCTGGGGTGGTCTGCCGGTGAACCCGGGAACAAGAACCCGAACCGGCTCGTTAGGCTGGGTACGAAGGTTGAGTGCAGTCGACTCAAGTACGACTTGACGAGGCGCGCGAAGGCCGGATAGAACTTGCCAGGACCCCGCTCAAGGTGGGGACGAACGTGCAGGTCAAGAACCACAGCAGGCGAGCTGCTTACACAGGAGGAAAGCACCATGGCGCGAGCGGTCGGCATCGACCTCGGCACGACCAACTCGGTCGTCGCCGTCCTTGAGGGCGGCGAGCCGACGGTCATCGCCAACTCGGAAGGCTCCCGGACCACCCCCTCGATCGTCGCCTTCGCCAAGAACGGCGAAGTGCTGACCGGTCAGCCGGCGAAGAACCAGGCCGTGACGAACGTCGACCGGACGATCCGGTCCGTGAAGCGGCACATCGGCACCGACTGGAAGACCGAGATCGACGGCAAGAACTACACGTCGCAGGAGATCAGCGCCCGGGTGCTGATGAAGCTGAAGCGTGACGCCGAGGCGTACCTGGGCGAGACGATCACCGACGCGGTGATCACCGTCCCGGCGTACTTCGAGGACGCGCAGCGGCAGGCCACCAAGGAAGCCGGGCAGATCGCCGGCCTGAACGTGCTCCGGATCGTCAACGAGCCGACCGCCGCCGCGCTGGCGTACGGCCTGGACAAGGGCGAGAAGGAACAGACCATCCTGGTCTTCGACCTCGGTGGCGGCACGTTCGACGTCTCGCTGCTGGAGATCGGCGAGGGCGTCGTCGAGGTCCGCGCGACCTCCGGTGACAACCACCTCGGTGGTGACGACTGGGACGAGCGCATCGTCAAGTGGCTGGTCGACAAGTTCAAGGCCACGAACGGCATCGACCTGACCAAGGACAAGATGGCGCTGCAGCGCATCCGCGAGGCGGCGGAGAAGGCGAAGATCGAGCTGTCCAGCTCGAACTCGGCCGGCATCAACCTGCCGTACATCACCGTGGACGCGGACAAGAACCCGCTGTTCCTCGACGAGCAGCTCTCGCGCGCGGAGTTCCAGAAGATCACCTCGGACCTGCTCGACCGCACCAAGGCGCCGTTCAACAACGTCATCCGGGACGCGGGCATCTCCGTCGGCGACATCGACCACGTCGTGCTCGTGGGTGGTTCCACCCGCATGCCGGCCGTCGCCGAGCTGGTCAAGGAGCTGACCGGTGGCCGCGAGCCGAACAAGGGCGTGAACCCGGACGAGGTCGTCGCGGTCGGCGCGGCGCTGCAGGCCGGTGTCCTGAAGGGCGAGGTCAAGGACGTCCTGCTGCTGGACGTGACCCCGCTGTCGCTGGGCATCGAGACCAAGGGCGGCGTGTTCACCAAGCTCATCGAGCGCAACACCACGATCCCGACCAAGCGCTCGGAGATCTTCTCCACCGCGGACGACAACCAGCCGTCGGTGCAGATCCAGGTGTTCCAGGGTGAGCGTGAGATCGCCGCGCACAACAAGAAGCTCGGCATGTTCGAGCTGACCGGTCTCCCGCCCGCACCGCGTGGCGTGCCGCAGATCGAGGTCACCTTCGACATCGACGCCAACGGCATCGTGCACGTGACCGCGAAGGACCTGGGCACGAACAAGGAACAGTCGATGACGATCACCGGTGGCTCGGCGCTGCCGAAGGACGACATCGAGCGGATGGTCAAGGACGCCGAGGCGCACGCCGAGGAGGACAAGACCCGTCGCGAAGAGGCCGAGACCCGCAACCAGGCCGAGACGCTGGTCTACCAGACCGAGAAGTTCCTCAAGGACAACGACGACAAGCTGCCCGACGACCTCAAGGGCAAGGTCAAGACCGCGATCGACGAGGCCAACGAGGCGCTGAAGGGCACCGACTCGACCAAGATCCGCGAGTCGATCGAGAAGCTGAACACCGCTTCGCAGGAGCTGGGCACGGCCCTGTACGCCAACGCGAACGCCGACGCGGCGGCCGGTGCGGCCGGTGCCTCGGGCGCCGCCGGCGCGGCCGGCGACGCCGGTGCGGCCGGCGGCCAGGCCAAGGCCGATGACGTGGTGGACGCCGAGATCGTCGAAGAGGACGAGAAGAAGTGACTCACAGCTACGACGAATCCGAGAACCAGGGCCGAGGCCCCGAGGAGCCGGTGGTCGTACGGGATCGGCGACGGGTGGACCCCCAGACCGGGCAGGTCCGCCCGCCCGGTCCGGCCCACGCCGCACCGGACCCGGACGAGGCGCCCGTGGAGCACGCGGGTCCCTCCCTCGGCGAATCCATTGTGGACGATTCGGTGTCGGTCTTCTCCGACGTGGAGAAGGAGCTGGCCGAGCGCACCGCCGACCTTCAGCGCCTGCAGGCGGAGTACGCCAACTACCGCAAGCGGGTCGAGCGTGACCGCGAGGCGGTCGTGCTCGGCGCGAAGGCGACCGTGGTGAACGACCTGCTGCCGCTGCTCGACGACCTCGAGCGGGCCGACCAGCACGGCGACCTCACCGGGGCGTTCAAGGCGGTCGGCGACAAGCTGATCAGCGGCTTGCAGCGCGCGGGTCTCGAGTCGTTCGGCAGCGAGGGCGAGCCCTTCGACCCGAGCGTGCACGAGGCCGTGCAGCACAACACCTCGCCGGACGTGGCGGGCCCGACGGTCACCGTGGTCATGCGCCGCGGCTACCGCTTCGGGGACCGCGTACTGCGGGCGGCGCTGGTCGGCGTCACCGACCACGAGCCCGGCGCGGCCCCGGTGGACCCGACCGTCGGTGGCGAGCTGCCACTCGGCGGCGGAGCCGATGACCAGCAGCAGTAAGCAGTATCCGGTTCAAGTGGGAGGAGGAGACGCCCGATGAGTGCACGGGAATGGATCGGTAAGGACTTCTACCGTGAACTGGGCGTCTCCTCCGACGCCACCGCGGACGAGATCAAGAAGGCCTACCGGAAGCTGGCCAAGGAGAACCACCCGGACGCGAACTCCGGCAACGCGCAGGCGGAGCAGAAGTTCAAGGCCGTCTCCGAGGCCTACGGCGTGTTGTCCGACCCGGCCAAGCGCAAGGAGTACGACGAGGCGCGGCGGCTGTTCGGCGGCGGGGGCGGGTTCAACTTCCCCGGTGGCGCCAGCGGTTCCGGCAGCTTCGACGTGGGCGACATCTTCGGCCAGGCCGGCGCCGGCCAGCAGGGCGGCTTCGGCGGGCTCGGCGACATCCTCGGCGGGCTGTTCGGCCGGGGCCGCGGGGCGGCGGGCGCCACGGCGAACCGGCCGCAGCGCGGAGCCGACGTCGAGACGGACGTCCGGATCGACTTCACCGAGGCGGTCAAGGGCGCGACCCTGCCGCTGCGGCTGTCGAGCCCGGCGACCTGCGGGTCGTGCGCCGGCAACGGCGCGCGGCCGGGCACCTCGCCGCGGACCTGCCCGACCTGTTCCGGGTCGGGTCTGGTCAGCCGGAGCCAGGGCGCGTTCGCGTTCTCGGAGCCGTGCCGCGACTGCCGCGGCCGCGGGTCGATCATCGACGACCCGTGCCCGGAGTGCGGGGGCGAAGGCGTCAGCACGCGGACCCGCACGCTGACCGTCCGGATCCCGCCGGGCGTCGACGACGACCAGCGGATCCGGCTGGCCGGCCAGGGCGAGCCGGGCCGGGGTGGCGCGCAGGCGGGCGACCTGTACGTCCGGGTGCACGTGGCCCCGCACGCGTTGTTCGGCCGCAAGGGGCTCGACCTGACGATCACCGTCCCGGTGGACTTCACCGAACTGACGCTCGGCACCACGATCACGGTGCCGACGCTCGAAGGCAAGGTCTCGCTCAAGGTGCCGCCGGGCACCGCGAGCGGACGGGTGCTGCGCGTGCGCGGCAAGGGCATCGCCAAGCGCGATGGCGCGCAGGGCGACCTGCTCGTCACCCTCCAGGCGGCGATTCCCGCCAAACTGGACGACAAGGCGCGCGAGGCACTGCAGGCGTACGCCGAGGCGATGGCCGGGCACGACCCCCGGCCGGAGATCACCGAGCTGCTCCAAGGTAGGTGAGTGGGATGTTCGGCGGGATTCCCCCGGAGGGCGACGAGGAGACCCCGGTGTTCGTCATCTCGGTGGCGGCCCAGCTCGCCGGGATGCACGCGCAGACGTTGCGCACCTACGACCGGCAGGGCCTGGTGTCACCGGGCCGCACCGCCGGGGGTGGGCGGCGCTACTCGATGCGGGACATCGCGCTGCTGCGCGAGGTCCAGCGGCTGTCGCAGGAGGATGGTGTCAACCTGGCCGGGATCAAGCGCATCATCGAGCTGGAGAACCAGGTCGATGCGCTCCGGGCCCGGCTCGCGGAGCTGACCGAGGAACTGGCCGCGGCGTACGTGGCCGCGGAACAGGCCGCGGCGGCGGCGCACGCGTCGTACCGCCGGGACCTCGTGCCGCTCAACCAGCAGACGGCCCTGGTGGTCTGGCGCCCCAAGCGCCGCTGACCACCTGAGCGGAGAAGGCCTCCCCGGGCGACCGGGGAGGCCTTCTCTCGTCAACGGGTAGCCGCGAGCGAGTCAGGCCTCACTGGCGCTGCCAGAGCGCCGGGGTGTTCGGCGGCTCCCAGTCCGCGATGGCCGTGTGCGACTGGAGACAGCGGTAGCTCGCGCCGCCGTAGGTGACGACGTCACCGACCTTGTACGCCGTGCCTGCCGACCAGGTGCCACCCGAAGGCGGCTTGGTCGTCGGGGGCGGGGTCGTGGTGGGCGGCTTGGTCGTCGTCGGGGGCGGTGTGGTCGTCGGTGGCGTGCCGCCGCCACCGATCTGGAGGTCGACGCAGCTGTAGAAGGCGTTCGTGGTGTCCGCGATGTTCCAGATGGCGAGGACCTTCACCCGGCCCGAGTAGCCGGCCAGGTTCACCGGGTGCGACACCGTCGCCGGTGGTTGCTGGTTGTTGCCGCTGAACACCGCGACGCGGGTGTTGCCGACGTAGTACTCGTAGTTCGATGTGGAGTGCCGGGCGGTGAACACCCAGTTGAACGTCACCGTCGTGCCGACGGACTTCGCGGGCCACGGCTTCGATTCGTCGGCGAGCTCGGCGAACCGGTCCAAGCCGGCGTTGCAGCTGCGCAGGCCCTTGGGACCTTCGACGCTCTGGGGTTCGTAGACGATGGCGCCGCAGCCCGAGACCTTCCCGGCCGCGCAGTTGGCCTGCCGGCTGGGCGGGTCCGAGACGTACCCGTGGGCGCTCGCGGTGGTGGCGGGGAGGACGACGACCAGCAGCGGGGCGAGGACGACACCGGCCGCGGCCGCGAAGAGCTTGCGTTTCCAGGTCATTTCGGCTCCTCGAGGGGGAACACCGTTGTTCCGGAGAGAGGGCGAACGAACACATCCGGGAAGATGTGGTCTAGACCATACGGCGATGAGGGCGCGACGGTCAACGAACTACCGCCGTTCGACGATTTCACTGCTCCACTCGGCTCAGTGCGAAGGTCGGGCCGGCTGCCGCAGGCGCTCGCCGAAGAACGAGGTCCGCGAGAACCTGCCGATTCCGCGCGAGACGCTGAGAGTTCCTCAGTCCATTCAGGCAAAAAGGCTCAGTCGATCGTGAACGGGTCGTAGGATATTCGTTCCAGTTCGACCCCGCCGGCCAGCAGTTTCGCGATGGTCGCCTGGATCATCGGCGGCGATCCGGAAACGAGCACTTCGTGGTTCCGCCACGTGCCGCGCTGGGTCACCGCGTGGGCGAGCGTGCCGCGATCGCCGCCGGCCAGCGCGCCCTCTTCGGTGACCGGGGTGACCGTCAGCCAGCTGGACGCCATGGCCAGCCGGTGCAGGTCGTCCAGCGCGTACAGGTCATCCGGTCTTCGGCCACCGAAAAACAGGTGCACCGGCGGATTCCGCTTCCAGTGCGAGAGGTCGTCGAGGATCGCCAGCAACGGCGTGATCCCGGTGCCGCCGCCGATCATGAGCAGCCGCCGCCTCGCACTGGTCGGCCGCACGTTCAGCATCCCCATCGACGGCCCGATGCGCCAGACATCGCCCGGCCTGGTGTGGCTGACGATGCTGCCGCTGACCCAGCCGCCGGGCACCGCGCGCACGTGGAAGGTGAGCTGGCCGTCGCCGCGCGGCGCGTTCGCCGGGGAGAGGTACCGCCAGAACCGGGGTCGCTGCGGCACTTCCACGCTGACGTAGCCGCCGGCGCGGTACGGCAGGAGGCCGTCGGTCCGCACCTTCACCAGCGCGACGTCGCGGGTGAGCCTGCGGTGCTCGATCACGGTCGCCGTCCACGCCGCCGGCTCGGTCTCCGCCTGGGCGGCCTCGCGCATGGTCTTGGCGATCAGCCCGTACGCCGCGGTCCACGCGGACTCGACCTCGTGGGTCCACTTCTCCTTGAGGAACCGTTTCAGCGCCTCGATCAGCGCGACGCCGACGGCGTCGTAGTGGCGGGCGACGACGGCGAACTTGCGGTGGTCGCGGCCCAGCTGCCGCAGGAACGGCGCGAGGTCGTCGGGCCGGTCCACCATCTGCACGACGTACACGAGCGCGCGCAGCAGCCTGTTCCGCTGGGTCGTCATGGCGATCGGGAACAGGGCGCGGCAATCCGGCGCGACCACGAACAACGCGCCGTAGAAGTACTGCGCCAGTTCGTCGGCTTTCGGCTCGATCGCGGCAAAGCTTTCACGAATCAGCCGGGCCATCTCGCTACCTTCCACGGCCGAAACGGGAACGGTCGGGGGCAGCGCGGAGATCTTCACGGATTCAGCACTCATCGGGAACGGTATTCTCCAGTCGTGCGAAGGCTTTTTGTGCCGTCCACGCGGCAACGCTGTAGCGGTGCCGCCCCCGAGACGTCCCGACTGTAGGCCTATTCCCGTGCAGATGCGCGTGATTCCGCGCGTTCCCGCTCGATCGGAGCAATTTCGCCACGCCAAGTCAACCCGATCTGGCACTGAGTAAAAACGATCAGCACATGATTTGTCAGGTGTGGCGAGTTATTGGCGGGAAACGCGCCTAGTCGATCGTGAACGGGTCGTACTGGATCTGGTCCAGCGCGCTGCCCGCCACCAGCATGCGCGACACCGTCGCGCGGATCATCGCCGGTGAGCCGGACACGAGGATGTCGTGGTTCGGCCAGGCGCCGTACCGCGTGACCGCCTCGGCCAGCGTGCCCTGCTCGAACCCGGGGACCTCGCCGCCGTGCTCCACCACCGGCGTGATGGTCAGCCAGGGGTTGATGGTCGCGAGCGCGCGCAGTTCGTCCAGGTCGTAGAGGTCCTCCCGGCTCGGCCCACCGTAGAACAGGCGCACCTTCGGGTTTTCGCCCCACAGTGCGAGGTGGTCGAGGATCGACCGCAGCGGCGCGATCCCGGTGCCGCCGGCGACCATCAGCACACCCCGCGACCGCTCCCGGTCGACCGTCATCCGGCCGAGTGGCGGGCCGAGCCGCCAGACGTCGCCGGGCTGGGTGTGGCTGACGATGGCGCGGGAGACCCAGCCGCCGTCGATCGCGCGGACGTGGAACTCGATTCCGCCGTCCTCACGCGGCGCGTTCGCGGGTGAGAGGTAGCGCCACAGCCGCGGCCGCTGCGGTACTTCGACGCTCACGTACTGGCCGGGGTGGTAGGGAACGGGCTGGTCGGGGGTCAGCCGCACCAAGGCGAGGTCCCAGGTCAGCCGCCGGTGCTCGACCACGGTGGCCTGCCACGACGGCGGGTTCTGGTCGGCCGCGGCCGCGTCCTGCATGGCCCGCGCGGCGATGGTGAACGCCTCGGCCCAGGCCCGTTCGACCTCCGGCGTCCACTCCCGGCCGAGGTGGTTCTTCAGCGAGGCCAGCAGCGCGGTGCCGACCGCCTCGTAGTGGCGCGGGACGACGCCGAACTTGCGGTGGTCGCGGCCCAGCTGCTGCAGGAACGGCGCGAGATCGTCGGGCCGGTCCACCATCTGCACGATGTGCACCAGCGCGCGTACCAGCCTGCCGCGCTGGATCTCCATGTTGATCGGGAAGAAGTCGCGCGTGGTCGGGGCGAGGGTGAACAGCATCCCGTAGAAGAACTGCGAGATGTCCGCGATGTACGGCTCGGCCTTCGCCCAGCTGTCCCGGATGAGCCGGACCATCGCGGTCACGGCGGCGGGGGCTTCGCGCGGCGCCGATGACCTGGGGAGCGGGCTGACGGAGTCGGCTGTCATGGGTGGATGACTACTGCTTTCGGGGGGTCCAGGGGGGCGTGCCCCGGGGCCGGGGTCTGGGGCTCGGCCCCAGAAGACGCAGCTTGGGGACGGGTGAGCGGTGGCACCGGATCATGCACCGCCGGCCCGGGCCCGGGGACGGCGGCGCGTGATCGGATGCCGCCGCTCACGGCCGCCTCCTGGATCCATCGCCACTGTTTCCACCTCGTCACTCGATCGCGCCGCTCGCACGGCCCGTCCGCAGGGTAGCCGCCGGGCGGCCTTTTGCTCGCATTGTTGCTCCGACCGGGTGTATTCGCCCCGGTCACGGCGTGGGCGACCTCACCGGGGCGATGGTTGCCCATGGCAAGCGTCCGGCAATAAACTTGTATTGCACAACTAAGGGCGCCGGGAGGTTCCGATGGGCTTCGACGACACCGAGGACGACGTCCGGGTCGAGCTCATGCGTGAGCTGAAGGCCGCGTCCCAGCTCCAGCACGCCTGGATCATGCAGGCCTGGCAGAGCGAACCGGGGCTGCACCCCGCGGCCGCGATGCTGCTGTCGGACCTCGCGAAGAACGGCGAGGCCAGGCCGTCCGAACTGGCCAAACGCCGGTTCGTGGACCTGTCGGTCGTGAGCAGGCAGATCACCCAGCTCTCCGCCGCGGGGCTGGTCGACCGCCGTCCCGCGCCCGAGGACGGCCGGGCGTCCCTGGTGAGCGTGTCCGAGAAGGGCCGCGCCGAGCTCGCGCGCTGGCGCGCCAACTACCTCGAGTTCATGGAGAAGGCGCTCGGCGGCTGGGACGACGAGCGCGTCACCGACCTCACCGGGCGGCTCGCGGAGATGAACGCCGACCTCCGCCGCGCCCTCGGCAGCGACGCCTGCCTGGCCGACACGACCAAGTGACACCGCGTTGACGAAGCACCACCCGAAGTGGTCTTTCGCGGGGCAGATTGTCTCCTTTCGGTCCTGACTTCCCGGTGTTCGGCAGGGTTAACGTCGGGAGGTGACGCGTTGCCGCACCGCACTGCTGTGCGCGCTGGGGATCGACAACTTCGGCTCAGGTCTGTTCCTCCCGTTGGCACTGGTCTACGTCACCCAGGTGGTCGGTCTGCCGTTGGCCGTGGCGGGCACCGCCGTCACTCTCGGCGCGGCCGGCGGCCTCGTCATACCGCCGCTGGCCGGCCGGCTCGTGGACCGCGTCGGGCCGCGGGCCGTGGTGATCGTCGCCCAGCTGCTGCAGGCGGCGGGCACGGGCGCTTACCTCTTCGCCGGCAGCGCGGGTCCGGTGGTGGCCGCCACGGTCCTGTTCACCGCCGGTCAGCAGTTGTTCTACAGCTCCTTGTTCGTGCTGATCGCGGACGTCGCCGGCGACGTCCCCAAAGATCGGCCGTTCGCCGAAGTGGGGATGGTGCGGGCCGCCTCCTTCGGTCTCGGCGGTCTCGCGGCGGGCGCGCTGCTGACCTGGCTCGGCGCCATCGGGTACCGCATCGCGCTCGCCGCGGACGCGGTGACGTTCTTCGTGGCCGCGTCGATCCTCGCCTTCTTCGTCCACCTCGCCCGTCCGCACCGGGAGCACGGCGAACGGTCCATCCGGGTGCTGCGCAACCGGCCGTACCTCGCGTTGATCCTCTTCAGCGGACTCTTCGGGCTCTCGCTCGACTTCTTCCTGATCGGCATGCCGGTGTTCGTGCTCGACCGGCTGCGCGGCCCGGCCTGGCTGCCGGGCGCGATCCTCGCCCTGCTGACCGTGCTGACCAGCCTCGGCGGCACGCTCGCGCTGCGGCTCACCGCGCGGCTGAGCCGGATCGCCGCGATGCGGGCCGGCTCGGCGTTGTTCGCCGCGTGGTGCCTGGTCAGCCTCGGCGTGCTGCTCGTCCCGGACAGCTGGCGCGTGGCCTACCTGCTGGCGTCGACACTGGTGTTCGCCGCCGGTGACCTGGTCTTCGGCCCGCGATCGGGGGCACTGGCCGAGGCCGCGGCACCTCCGGTCGCCCGTGGCCGTTATCTCGCTGCCTATCAGTACGCGTTCACCGTGGCGCAGGTGATCGCGCCGGCCGTGGTGGCGTTGTTCTCCGTGGCGGACTGGTTACCCTGGGTACTGGTCGGGAGTTGTGCCGGTCTTGCCGTGGCCGGGCTGGGCACGCTGGGTTCGCGGCTGCCGGCGAGGGCCGTCGCACCCGGTCAGAGTTGAGCGGAACAGACTCAAGTTTTCGTGCGTTATGGATGGTGACGGGCCACGGTCAGGCCCTGTCACCTGGCGTTTTCAGTCGCAGTACCGAGCATGAGGTGAGGGATGGACGCATTCAACCCGACCACGAAGACCCAGCAGGCGATCTCCTCGGCGGCGCAGGCGGCCACGATGGCGGGCAATCCGCACGTCGCGGCCGCGCACCTGCTGGGCGCCCTGCTGGCGCAGGGTGAGGGGCTCACCGCGCCGCTGCTGACCGCGGTCGGGGCCGACCCGGGGGTGGTGCACAAGGAGCTGGAGCCCCTCATCGCGGCGCTGCCGTCCGCGACCGGCGCGACGGTGTCGAGCCCGCAGTTCGACGCCTTCGCCGTCAAGTCGCTGACGCGCGCCCAGAAGCTGGCCACCGAGCTGGGCGACGAGTACGTCTCGACCGAGCACCTGCTCGTCGGGCTCGCGACCGAGGGCGGCCAGGTCGCCGACCTGCTCAAGCGCCACGGCGCGACGCCGGACGCGCTGCAGGAGGCGTTCGCCAAGGTCCGCGGCTCCGCCCGGATCACCAGCGCCGACCCGGAGAGCACCTTCAAGGCGCTCGAGAAGTACGGCGTCGACCTCACCGCGCGCGCCCGCGCCGGCGAGCTCGACCCGGTCATCGGCCGGGACACCGAGATCCGCCGCGTCGTGCAGGTGCTGTCGCGGCGTACGAAGAACAACCCGGTCCTGATCGGCGAGCCGGGCGTCGGCAAGACGGCCATCGTCGAGGGTCTGGCCCAGCGCATCGTCGCCGGTGACGTGCCGGAATCGCTGCGCGGCAAGCGCGTCGTCGCCCTCGATCTCGGGTCGATGGTGGCCGGCGCGAAGTTCCGCGGCGAGTTCGAGGAGCGGCTGAAGGCCGTGCTCAAGGAGATCACCGACTCCGCGGGCGAGGTCGTCACCTTCATCGACGAGCTGCACACGATCGTCGGCGCCGGCGCGACCGGTGAGGGCGCGATGGACGCGGGCAACATGATCAAGCCGATGCTCGCCCGCGGCGAGCTGCGCATGGTCGGCGCGACCACCCTCGACGAGTACCGCCAGCACATCGAGAAGGACGCCGCCCTGGAACGCCGGTTCCAGCAGGTGCTCGTCGGCGAGCCGTCGCCGGAGGACACCATCGCGATCCTGCGCGGGCTGAAGGAGCGCTACGAGGTGCACCACGGTGTCCGGATCACCGACGCCGCCCTCGTCGCCGCCTCGACGCTGTCCGACCGCTACATCACCGCGCGCTTCCTGCCGGACAAGGCCATCGACCTGGTCGACGAGGCTGCGTCCAAGCTCCGCATGGAGATCGACTCGCGGCCGGTGGAGATCGACGAGGTCGAACGCGCCGTGCGCCGCCTGGAGATCGAGGAGATGGCGCTCGCCAAGGAGAGCGACGCCGCTTCGAAGGAGCGCCTCAACGCGTTGCGCGCCGAGCTGGCCGAGAAGCGCGAGACGCTGACCGCGCTCACCGCGCGCTGGCAGAACGAGAAGGGCTCCATCGAGCGCGTCCGCGAGCTCAAGGAGCAGCTCGAGCAGCTGCGCGGCGAGTCGGAGCGCGCCGAGCGCGACGGCGATCTCGGCAAGGCGGCCGAGCTGCGCTACGGCCGGATCCCCGCGCTGGAGAAGGAGTTCGAAGCGGCCACCGCGGCGAACGAGGCCAGCCAGCAGAACATGATGCTCAAGGAAGAGGTCGGCGCGGACGACGTCGCCGACGTCGTCAGCGCGTGGACCGGCATCCCGGCCGGCCGGCTGCTGGAGGGCGAGACCGGCAAGCTGCTCCGGATGGAGGAGGAGCTGACCAGGCGGGTCATCGGGCAGCGGGAGGCCGTGCAGGTCGTGGCGGACGCGGTGCGCCGCAGCCGGGCCGGCGTCGCCGACCCCGACCGCCCCACCGGCTCGTTCCTGTTCCTCGGCCCGACCGGCGTCGGCAAGACCGAGCTGGCCAAGGCGCTGGCCGAGTTCCTGTTCGACGACGAGCGCGCGATGCAGCGCATCGACATGAGCGAGTACTCCGAGAAGCACTCGGTGGCGCGCCTGGTCGGGGCGCCGCCGGGCTACGTCGGCTACGACCAGGGCGGGCAGCTGACCGAGGCCGTCCGGCGCCGGCCGTACTCGGTGGTGCTGCTCGACGAGGTCGAGAAGGCCCACCCGGACGTCTTCGACGTGCTGCTGCAGGTCCTCGACGACGGGCGGCTGACCGATGGGCAGGGCCGGACGGTGGACTTCCGGAACACCATCCTGATCCTGACGTCGAACCTCGGCTCGCAGGCCATCGCCGACCCGTCGCTCGACGAGCGGCAGCGGCGGGACGCGGTGCTCTCGGTCGTGCAGCGGCAGTTCAAGCCGGAGTTCCTCAACCGGCTCGACGACATCGTCGTGTTCCACTCGCTCGGCACCGAGCAGCTGACGTCCATTGTGGACATTCAGGTGGCCCGGCTGGCTTCGCGGCTGGCACAGCGCCGCCTGCACCTGGAGGTCACCGAAGGCGCCCGCGAGTGGCTCGCGCTCAACGGCTTCGACCCGATCTACGGCGCCCGCCCGCTGCGGCGGCTGGTCCAGTCGGCGATCGGCGACAAGCTGGCGAAGCAGCTGCTGGCGGGTGAGATCCGGGACGGCGACACCGTGCGCGTCGACATCCCGGAATTGGAAGCGGGCGACGCGCTGACCGTCACCCGCGTCTGAGCCGCCGATTGCCGTGAAGGGCACCCTCAAGGTCCGCGAGGGTGCCCTTCGCGGCGGTCCACGGGCGTCCACAGTGGCGTCTTGTGGCGATTTGTCGACGTTTTCCCGCGGAAATGGTCCGAACGGGCGCGGCGACACGGGTACCGGCGATCATCTCTTCGGCGTAGCAGGCGATACCCTGACGATCGTGGGTATTCCGGCGTGGATCTGGTTCGTCATCGCCGCCGTCGCGCTGGTGGCGGGGCTGGGGCTGCTCGCGGCCGACCGGGCGAAGGAGGGCTCGCGCAACCGCGAGCGAATGCGCTGGGCACAGTTGCGCGGCTGGCAGTTCGTCGAGGAGGACGAGCGGCTGCCGCAGCAGTGGTCCGGCGGGGCGATCGGCTACTTCGGCGCGGACGCCGCCGTCAACGTCGTCGCGGGCTCGACCTTCACCTCCGACGGCCGCCGCCCGGTGTTCATCTTCGACATCGAGTCCGAGGGCCAGATCCCGGCGGTCGTCGTCGCGGTGCGCTGCAACAAGAAGCACCGGATCCCGATCGAGATGTGGCTGTCGAGCGTGCCGTTCCAGCGCACGGACATGCCGGAGATGCTCGGCCCGATCGGCTCGCGCTACGCCTTCGCGGACGACGCCGAAGGCGCCCGCGTGGTGATCACCCAGGAGCTGGTCGACGCCGCGGACCAGCTCGGCGGCGACGTCGGCGTGGCCTGGCTGGAGAACGAGTGGGTGCTCGCCAGCGTCGTCCCGACGGCCGGGCCGTCGCGGCTCGAGCGGCTGCTCCGCGATCTCGGCGAGATCGCGGACATCGTCGACCCGTTCGACGAGGACTACGACGCGGGCCGCCCCCAGGCGAGCGCCCCGATCCCGGCCGTCGGAGCGAGCCCGGGCACCCCGGCCGCCGGGACACCGGTCCAGGAGCCGCCCGCGGACCCCCCGCCGGGGGCGAAGCAGGACTGAGGCTAGAGCGCGAGCACCGGCTGGTCGAGCACTCGCACCGACGCCCACTGGTGCTGGTCGAGCGTGCCGCGCACCGACGTCGTGCCGCCTTCGACCTGGACGACGTGGTCGACGCCGAGGTCGCCGCTGATCGTGCCCGCCGGCCTGGCCGGGCCGAGAGCCTGTGTCGTCCGCACCAGACCCGCGGCCGGGCCCAGCTGACCACCCAGTTCGTGCTTCTGCCCCAGGTCGAGGACGCCGGAGAACTGGCCGGTCGCGTGTTGCTCGGACGTCGTGCCGAGCGCGCCCAGCTCCCCGAGGTCGACGGCCTGCCCGGACAACCGGCGGGCGGAAACCGCGCCCTGGAGGTCTCCGGCGAAGGAGCCGCGCAGCCCGGTGTCGGCGTGCTCCGCGTTCTGGCTCAGCACGTCCACGCCGTCCGCGAGCCAGACGCCGTGGCCGGCGCCTTCGCCCGCGCCGACCCGGTGCTCGCTGAAGTCGGGCAGACCGGGTGCGAGCGACACGGCCTGCCCGGCGCGCCGGCCGGCCCGCTGGTTGTTCGCGGTGGTCGCGTGCAGGTCGCCGAACCGCAGGGTGTGCTGGCCGGAGCGGACGAGGGACTCGGACTCCCGCGTCGAAGCCGTCGTCGCGGTCTGCCGCACTTCGCGGCGGACGGTCGCGGACTCCGCGACGTCGTCGACGAGCACCGCGCCGGCGACTTCCTTCGCCACGACGTCGTGGCGGGTCGCGGCCACGGTCTCGCGCGCCGCCGACGTCTCGTTCTCGGTCGCGGCCGAGACGTCGCGGTCGAGCCTGCCGTCGCTCCGGTGGTCCACCGGGAGCGCGATCCGGTCGAGCGGCAGGGTCAGGTCGGTCTGGGTCGCGAGTGCGGTCGCCGGGGCCGCGAGGAGGAGCGCGACGGGTGCCGCGCCGACAGCGACCTTGGGCAGATAGCCGCTCAGGCGCCTGTTGTGCTTACCCATGCGCCGGGACGATACTTCCCGCCGAATCGCCCCGCATGTCCGGCCCTGACCAGCGAGTATCGTTCACTCACATGACCACCACCCCCGGCCCGGGGCGAAGTCCCGGACCGCACACCGCCGTGATCACCGGAGCCACCGCGGGCATCGGGGCGCAGTTTGCGCGCACGCTCGCCGCCGAGAAGTACGACCTGGTGCTCGTCGCCCGTGACGCCGCGCGGCTGGAGGCGTACGCCGCCGAGCTGCGCGAACGCCACGGCGTCGCCGTCGAAGTGCTCCCCGCGGACTTGTCCGAAGTGGACGGACGGGCCGCCGTCGAGGAGCGCCTCGCCGCCGGGCCGGTCGACCTGCTGGTGAACAACGCCGGCTTCGGGTTGAGCGGCGACTTCTGGACGATCCCGCCGGACGCGCTGCAGCGTCAGCTCGACGTCAACGTCACCGCGGTGCTGCGGCTGACCCGGGCGGTGCTGCCCGGCATGATCGAACGCGGCCACGGCGACGTCATCCAGGTCAGCAGCGTCGCGGGCTTCTTCAGCGGCCGCGGCTCGACGTACACGGCCAGCAAGAACTGGGTCACGTCGTTCACCGAAGGCATCGCCGTGTCGCTGCCGAAGGGCGTCCGGATGATGGCGCTGTGCCCCGGCTTCACCGCGACCGAGTTCCACGAGCGGGCCGGCATCGGCAAACCCGGCCCGAAAATCGCCTGGCTGGGTGTCGAACAGGTGGTCAACGAGGCACTGGCGGACCTGCGTCGCGGCAAGGTGATCTCCGTGCCGAGCCTGCAGTACAAGGCCGTCGTCGCGATCGGCGGCCTGCTGCCGCGCGCGGTGCTGCGGCGCATCAGCGGCGGCCGCGGCCGCACCTGAGGTGGGGTATACCCCACCTCGTAAGGGGATGCGCTCCTCAATGTGCTGACAGCCGCGGCCCCATAGCGTTTCGGCCATGACGACTGAGGCGGTTCGGCTCGAGGCCGTGCGCAAGGAGTACGGCGACGGCGTGGTCGCGCTGGACGGGGTCTCGATCTCGTTCCCGCGCGGCGGCTTCACCGCGGTGATGGGCCCGTCCGGTTCGGGCAAGAGCACCTTCCTGCACTGCGCGGCGGGCCTCGACCGCCCGACGTCGGGCCGCGTCGTGCTCGACGGCCAGGACCTCGACGGCAAGAGCGAGACCTACCTGACGAAGCTGCGGCGCGACCGCGTCGGGTTCGTGTTCCAGGCGTTCAACCTGCTCCCGGCGCTGACGGTCGAGCAGAACGTCGTGCTGCCCCGGCAGCTGGCCGGGCAGCGCCCGGACAAGCGGCTCGTCTCGCGGATCCTCGCGCACGTCGGGCTCGACGGACGCCGCAAGCACCTGCCCGGGCAGCTGTCCGGCGGGCAGCAGCAGCGCGTCGCGATCGCGCGCGCCCTGGTCACCGACCCCGCTGTGCTGTTCGCCGACGAGCCGACCGGCGCGCTCGACACCCGGACCGCCGCCGACGTGCTCGGCCTGCTGCGCGAGTCCGTGCGGGCGTCGGCTCAGACGGTGATCATGGTGACGCACGACCCGGTCGCCGCGTCCTACGCCGACGACGTCGTGTTCCTGGCCGACGGCCGGATCGCCGGGCGGCTCGCGCGGCCGACCGCGGAAACCGTCGCCGAGCGGATGACCCACCTGGGTGCCTGGGACCGGCTGGCGGTGCGGATCTGATGTTCATGCTGGCACTGCGGACCCTTCGCCTGCGCAAGGGCGCCTTCCTGGCGACGTTCGTCGCCGTGTTCTTCGGCGCGCTGATCGTCTCGGCGTGCGGTGGCCTGATGGAGACCGGCATCCGGTCCGAGACGCCGGTGCAGCGGCTGGCCGCGGCGCCGATCGTCGTCGGCGGGCAGCAGACGCTCAAGCTGCCGGAGGACGACCCGGCGACCCTCGCTCCCGAGGACAAGCACAAGTTCGACAACGCGACCCTGCCCGAGCGCGTCCGGCTGGACGCGGCACTGGCCGACCGCCTGCGCGCCGTCCCCGGCGTCACGGGCGTGGTCGGCGAGGTCAGCTTCCCGGCGCAGATCGGCGCCGCGAGCGCACTCGGGCACGCCTGGGATTCCGCCGTGCTGACGCCGTACGCGTTGAGCGGCCAGGCGCCGAAACCGGGCGAGGTCGTCGTCGACGCCGCGTTGGCGCGGGCCGCCGGGCTGACAGTCGGCGGGGTGCTGCCGGTCGCCGCGCACGGGATCGCCGGCCAGTACCGCATCGCCGGGATCGCCGAGGCCCCGCAGGCGATGCGGGATTCGGCCCTGTTCTTCGCGCCTTCGGACGCTTCGCGGTTGTCCGGGCATCCGGGCCGCTTCGACACCATCGGCGTGTTCGGCGGCGACGTCGCCGCGGTGTCGGCGGTCGTCGGGGACGCCGGTGTCGTGACGACCGGTACCGATCGCGGCGTCCTCGAGTTCCCCGAGGCCGGCCGGAGCGGCGAGGACCTGATCGTGCTGGCCGCCGTCTCCGGTGGGCTGTCGGCGATGGTCATGGTGTTCGTCGTCGCCGGCACGCTCACGCTGTCCACCCAGCAGCGCCAGCGCGAACTCGCGCTGCTGCGGGCGATCGGCACGACTCCGCGTCAGCTGCGGCGGATGGTGCTCGGGGAGGCTCTCGTCGTCGGGCTGCTCGCGGTCGGTGTCGCGGTCGTGCTCGGCCCGGTGCTCGGGCAGTGGCTGTTCGGCCGGCTCGCGGCCGCGCACGTCGTTCCGGACGTGCTGCGGTTCGAGCAGGGCTGGCTCCCGGCGACGGTCGCCGCGGGCGCGTCGCTGCTCGCCGTCGTGGCCGCCTCCTTCGTCGCAGGTCGACGCGCTTCGCGGGTCCGCCCGACCGAGGCGCTCGCCGAAGCCGCCGTCGAACGGCGCTGGCTGACGCCGATCCGGCTGATCACCGCGATCCTGTGCTTCGCGGGCGGGACGGCACTGGCCATCGTCACGGTCGCCGTGATGGCCGGCCCGGTCGCGGCCAGCACGGCCGGCCCGGCGGTGATGCTGTGGGCGTTCGGCCTCGCGGCGATCAGTCCTGGCGTGACGAAGCTGATGGCGATGCTCCTGAGCGGGCCGGTGCGCCTGGTCAGCGGCGTCACCGGGCGGGTCGCGCTGCTCAACACCCGCGTCGGTGCGGTGCGGACGGCGGGCGCGGTCACCCCGATCATGCTCGCGGTCGGCATCGCGACCGCCAACATCTACCTGCAGACCACCCAGGAAGCCGTCTCGAACCAGGCGTACACCGAAGACCTGCGTGCCGACGCGGTCGTCGGCGCGCCGAACGGGCTCGACCCGTCGGTGCGCGGACGGGTGCTGGCGACCCCGGGGGTGGCCGAGGCTTCGGAGTACGTCACGAGCACGGTGTTCGTCGAGAAGCCGTACGAGTCGAACCAGGACAAGGACGGCTGGCCCGCGCTCGGCGTCAGCGAGCTGACCGGGAACGCCGTCGCGGTGCCGGAGAAGCTCGGCCGCCACGTCGGGGACACGCTGTCGCTGCGGCTCGGCGACGGCACGCCGGTGGAGGTGCGGGTGACCGCCGTCGTGAGTCAGCGCGCCGGGTTCGAACGGCTCGTGCTGCCCGCCGAGCTGCTGGCTCCGCACACGACGATCGGGCTCGTCCCGCAGTTGCTGGTGCGGGCCGCTCCCGGCGTCGACACGGCGACGCTGACTTCGCGGCTACGCGAAGCGACAGCCGGGATGCCGGTGCGGATCGGCGACCGGGACGCGCTGATCGCGGCGCACGCGAAGGGCAACGAGATCGGCGCCTGGGTCAACTACCTGCTTGTCGGGATGATCATCGCGTACACGGTGATTTCCGTGGTCAACACACTGGTGATGGCGACCGCGAAGCGGCGCCGGGAGTTCGGGCTGCAACGGCTGGGCGGGTTCACCCGCGGCCAGGTGCTGCGCATGGCCGGCGTCGAAGGCGGGCTGATCGCGGCCATCGCGGTGCTGCTCGGGACGCTCGTCGCGGCGGGCGCGATCGTCCCGTTCTGCCTGGTGGTGACCGGTTCCCTGCTGCCGTCGGGGCCGGTGGCGATCTACCTGACGGTGCTCGCCATCGCCGTGATGCTCTCGCTGGCGGCGATCCTCGTTCCGGCCTGGGCCGCGACGCGCGGGCGTGCGGTGGACGCCACATCGATCGGGGAGTGAGGCGCCGCGTGTGTAAGACTCTCGGCCGTGGCGAACCCCGGGTTGGATCAAGCGGCGAAACTCGAACTGGCCAGGCTGGTCACCGATCTTTCCGTGGTGCACGGAAAAGTGACACTGGCCTCCGGCAAGGAAGCCGACTACTACATCGATCTCCGGCGGGCGACGCTGCACCACGCGGCCGCGCCGCTGATCGGCAAGCTGCTGCGGCAGCTCACCGCGGACTGGGACTACGTGGCCGCCGGCGGTCTGACGCTCGGCGCCGACCCGGTCGCGCTGGCGATGCTGCACTCCGCGGCGACCGACGGGGTCGTGCTGGACGCGTTCGTCGTCCGGAAGTCGACCAAGGAACACGGTCTGCAGCGGCGCATCGAGGGCATGGAGGTCCGCGGCCAGCGCGTGCTGGCCGTCGAGGACACCTCCACGACCGGCGGCAGCGTCCTCACGGCGGTGGCGGCGCTGCGTGAAGCGGGCGCGGACGTCGTCGGCGTCGTCACGGTCGTCGACCGCGACACCGGGGCGCGCGAAGCCATCGAGAAGGAAGGCCTGGAGTACCGGTACATCCTCGGCAAGGACGACCTCGGCCTGGACTGACCGATCGGCTGATGGCGAAATCCGGGGACCGCGCGCGGTCCCCGGGCGTACCGTCGAAGCATGGACGAGCCGTCGAAGCCTGGCGAGCCGCCGGAACCGCGCCGTCCGCGCGACCCGAACCGGAAGAAACCGGACGGCGCGCCGGACCAGTACCCGCACGAGGAGCCGACGCAGTACCCCGCGAAGCGCCCACCGGAATTTCCACCGGGCGTAACGCCTCCGTCACCGCCCAGGTGAACGGGTTGCTCCGGTGGGGTTAAACATCACACACCGGGGCACTCTTGAGGGCGGCCTGATCCGATCACCGGAGTAAAGTCGCTGGTAGGGGGATCGGTGGAGGGGGGTGCGATGGCGAAGTTCCTGGCCGAGGTCACCGTCGTGGTGCACATCCTGGCTCTCGTGCTCATCGGCTTGGGTGGCTTCCTCGCGTGGCGGTGGCCGAAGCTGATCTTCGTCCACATGCTCGCGGTGGTCTGGGGCATCCTGGTCAACGTGGCGCCAGTGCCGTGCCCGTTCACCGCGCTGGAGAACTACTTCCGGCACCAGCAGGGCCTCGGCGACCTGCCCGGCGGGTTCAACGCCTACTACCTCTACGGCACGGTGTTCCCGCAGTCGTGGCTGCCGGCGATCGGCATCGCCGCGATCGTGGTGGTCGTGTACTCCTACGTCGGCGTGTACCACCGCTGGCGCCACCGCGACCACAGCGAGGACGCCCGGGCGCACCGGGTCCGCCTCGGCTAGGCGACAATCGTCGGTGTGAGCACACCGCAAACCTTTCGGGGGTCCGGGTGGCGGAGCCCCCGGCCCGGGGCGGAGCCCCGGATGTCGCAGCCTGGACCCACCGAGTGGGTGGCCCGCGAAGAGGTCGGCGTCGGCCCGTGGCCGGGTGACTGGCCGTCGGACGAGCGGTACGACCCGGAGCTGCTGCGGGACGGCGACCGCCGCAACGTCGTCGACGCCTACCGCTACTGGCGCCGCGAGGCGATCGTGTCCGATGTGGACAGTCGGCGGCATCCGTTCCACGTCGCGATCGAGAACTTCCAGCACGACCACAACATCGGCACCGTGGTCCGCACGGCCAACGCGTTCGCCGCCGCCGAGGTGCACATCGTCGGCCGCCGCCGCTGGAACCGGCGCGGGGCCATGGTGACCGACCGCTACCAGCACCTCCGGCACCACGACGACGTCGAAGGCCTGGTGGCGTTCGCCGTGGAGCAGAGCCTGGCCGTCGTCGCGGTGGACAACACGCCGGGAGCCCGGCCGGTGGAGACGGCCGAGATCCCGCGCGAGTGCGTGCTGCTGTTCGGCCAGGAAGGCCCGGGCCTGTCCGAAGTCGCGCAGTCGGCCGCGTCGCTGGTCGTGTCGATCGCGCAGTTCGGCACGACCCGCTCGATCAACGCGGGTGTCGCGGCCGGGATCGTCATGCACGCCTGGATCCGGCAGCACGCCGATCTCGGCCGCGCCTGGTGACTACAGGCCCCAGCCCCATCGCAGCTGGGCGACGCCCGTCGCGTTGTTCACCGCGAGCCCGCCGCCGGTCTGCCGCGTGATCGAATACGTGTCGCCCGAGCGCAGGCCGGGCCAGTAGACGACGCCCATCTGCCGGGACCTGGTCAGGTCGGTGGTGGCGGCGAAGTACGCGGTGAAGTTGTTGCCGTCCTGGTGCCCGGCGGAGTAGTCCAAACCGGTCGTCATCGGGGCGCCTGCCTCGTCGATGATGGTGCGGGACGAGTACGACCCGAGCCGGTTGCTGAGGTTCGTGGTCCACGCCGAGCGGGTCGTGTCCGAGGCCCAGAAGCCGTAGAAGTGCAGCGAAAGCAGCGTGCCGTTCAACGCGCTCGCCGCGCCGACGCCGGTGACGTTGTCGTTGTAGCCGGTGCCGCTGATCAGGACCCGGCCGCGGGGGATGTTCGAGTGCCGGGACAGCCAGGTCGAGCAGAGCGACACCCAGGAGTTCAGGCTGTAGCCGAACGGCTCGTTCATCGGCTCGAAGTACACGTTGCCGTTGCCGCCGTAGTCGGCGGTCACCTTGTCCCACATGGTGTTCCAGGCGCCTCCGTCGTCGACGAAGCCGTCCTTGTTCGCTTCCCAATAGCCGAAGATGACCTTCATGCCATGGGAGAGGGCCGAGTCGGCGGCGCCCTTGTACCGCCCCCACCAGTCCGAGTTGACGCTCTGCGGGTTGATCGGCAGCCGCACGGTGTTCGCGCCCAGTTTCTGCTGGAAACCGGTGATGATGCCGTCCGCCTTGGTGCGGACGCTGTCGTAGCTGTCCCCGGCGGTGAGGCCGGTCGGGATCACCCAGCCGTCCACGTAGTTGTCGCGGGCGTCCGCCCAGTTGACGCCGCGGAACGCGTTCGTGGCGGCGGTGGCGCTGTGCGGAACGGCGAGCAGGGGGACAGTGAGTGCCGCGGTCATCGCGGCGCGTAGCCAGATGCGGGTGCCAAAGCGCTTCATACGAACTCCGATGTCCGAGGGGCGCGCGGGTGAAGATCGATGTTTACGTCAACATCGGAGCCGAGAATGCGTCAGCGCCCACACCGGTGTCAAGCGTCAGGCCGGGGCGACCTCGACCGGAATTCCGTTCAGCACGGACGTTCCGGACGGAACGTCCAGCAGCGTCTCGTCGGCGACCAGGTTCGAGTTGACCCCGGGGTTCGCGTGCGCCACCCGCATCCGCGAGCCGTCGACGTCGTGACCCCAGCCGTGCGGGATGCTGATCACGCCCGGCCGGACCTCGTCGGTCACCTCCACCGGCACCTCGAGCTTGCCGGCGCGCGAGGTCACCGACGCGAGCCCGCCGTCGGTGAGGCCGAGGCGCGTCGCGTCGGCGGGGTGCACCTGCACGGTGCACCGGTTGCCGCCGCGGACGAGCGGTTCCAGGTTGTGCATCCACGAGTTGTTCGAGCTCAGGTGCCGTCGCCCGATCAGCACGAGTCCGTCGTCGGGCGCCTTCGCGAGTTCGTCACGCAGCCGCGGGACGTCGGCGACGACCGGCGCGGGCGCCAGCTCGATCCGGCCGGACGCGGTGCACAGCACCTCGGGGATCCGCGGCTTCAACGGCCCGAAGTCCAGCCCGTGCGGCGCGGCTTCGAGGTCGGCCAGCGTGACGTCGTAGGGGCCGGCGCGCAGCAGCAGGTCGACCAGCCGGGCAGGTCCGGTGCGGTCTCCGGCGACGCTGACCTCCAGCTGGTTCCGGCGCGCGGTCTCGGCGGCGACGAAGTCGTCCAGCGCCGCGACGTCCGCCTCGGGGCCCTGGCCGGTGACGATGCCGGTGAGCCGCAGCATGGTCTCCCACTCCTGCGGCAGCTCCGACGGCAGCGTCGCGGGCGTCCAGTTGGCGACGTTGCGGATCGAGAGCTGGTAGAACGCCAGGTCGAAGTGCGGGCGCTCGAGCGGCGACGGGCCGGGCAGGATGACGTCGGCCTGGCGCGACGTCTCGTTGAGGTAGACGTCGACGGAGATCATGAAGTCGAGGTTCTCCAGCGCCGCGGCCAGCCGTCCGGCGTTCGGCGTGCTCAGGCAGGGGTTGCCGCTGACGGTGATCAGCGCGCGGACCTGGCCGTCGCCCGGGGTTTCGATCTCGTCGGCGAGCGTCGCGACCGGCAGTTCGCCGACGACCTCGGGGTAGCCGCGCACGCGGCTGCGCCAGCGCCCGACCGCGAACGGCCGCCGGTTCCCGGTGGGCTGGCACGCCGCCAGCGGGAACATCGCGCCGCCCGGCTCGTCGAGGTTGCCGGTGAGCACGTTGAGGACGTCGACCAGCCAGCTCGCGACCGTGCCGAACGTCTGGGTGGTGGTGCCGATCCGGCCGTAGACCACGGCGTTTTCGGCGTCGGCCAGTTCGCGCGCCATCCGGCGGATTTCGGCGGCGTCGATGCCGGTGCGCGGCGCGACGGCTTCCGGCGTGAACGGCTGCGCCAGCGCGCGGACGTCGTCGAGGCCGTTGAGGTGCCCGGCGAGGCGGCCCAGCGTGACGCGGTCCTCCGCGAACAGGACGTTGACCAGGGCGAACAGCAGCAGCGCGTCGGTGCCGGGCCGGATGGCGTGGTGCTCGTCGGCGAACCGCGCGGTGCGCGTGCGGCGCGGGTCGACGACGACGATCTTGCCGCCGCGGTCGCGGATCGCGCGCAGCCGCCCGCGGATGTCCGGCGCGGTCATCAGGCTGCCGTTGGAGACGAGCGGGTTGGCGCCGAGGACGAGCAGGTGCCGCGTCCGGTCGAGGTCGGGGACGGGGATGGCGAGCGGGTCGCCGAACAGGGTGCCGGAGGAGAAGTGCTTCGGCATCTGGTCGACCGAGGTCGCGCTGTAGAAGTTCTTGGTGCCCAAGGCTTTGTAGAGCACGCGGCTGTAGAGCGTCAGCGCGATGTTGTGGACGCCGGGGTTGCCCGCGTATACCGCGACGGCGTCACGGCCGTGCTTCTCGAGGATCGGCGGGAGCCGCCGGGCGATCTCGTCGTAGGCCTCCTGCCAGCTGACCTCGACGAACTCGCCGTCGCGCTTGAGCAGCGGCGCGGTCAGCCGGTCGGGGTCGTGGTGCAGCGCGCCGAGCGACGCGCCCTTGGGGCAGATGTAGCCCTTCGAGAAGACGTCCTTCTCGTCGCCTCGCACGCGCGTGACCTGCTGGTTTTCGTCGAGGGTCACCTCGAGGCCGCAGGTCGCTTCACACAGCGGGCAGGTGACGTGTGCTGTGGTCATGGGCACCTCGCAGGCCATCGGGTCCTCCAACATACCGAGCGGTATGTCGGTGGGCAAGGCAAAATCGCGACATGGACGTCTCGGCTGCCGAACGCGCGGTGACTGTACGGCAGCTGCGTCGCGTCTGGGCGCTGCCGGCCACGGTGCTCGGCCGCAGCGGCTGGCCGTCGACGGCGGGCCAGCGGCTGCACTGGCACTGGAACTACTGGTGGCAGGCTCACCTGCTGGACACGTTGGTGGATGCCCAGCTGCGTGCGCCTTCGCCGGCCCGGCTCGCGTTGATCCGCGCGTTCGTGCGTTCGGTGCGGCTGCGCAACTTCGGCCGCTGGACCAACGACTACTACGACGACATCGCGTGGCTCGGCCTTGCGCTGCAACGGGTTTCGTCGCTGGGTATCGACACCGGCCCGGCGCTGGCGGCGATCGACACGCAGTTGCTGTCGGGCTGGACATCGGCGGCGGGCGGCGGAATCTGGTGGCGCCGAGGCGACGACTTCAAGAACGCCCCGGCCAACGGCCCGGCCGCGATCTTCCACGCCCGGTCGGGAAATCTCGTTCGCGCGCGCTCGATGACGGACTGGATGTCGTCCACGTTGGTCGACCCCGCGTCCGGTCTCGTGTGGGACGGGATCCGGGCCGGCACGGGCGAACTGGTGAAGCACATTTACACGTACTGCCAAGGGGTGTACCTCGGCGCGTGCCTTGAGTTGTCCTCAGTGGACGAAGCAGCGCGGACGGTCCGGGCGGTGGCCGAACACCTCGCCCCCGGCGGGGTGCTCCGCGGCCAAGGCGGCGGCGACGGCGGGCTGTTCGCGGCGATCCTGGCGCGGTACCTGGCGTTGGCGGCACGAGCTTTGCCGGGTCCGGAGGCCGCGGTGGCGCGTTCTCTGGTGCTTCAGTCGGCCTCAGCCTGCTGGTCCGGCGCTTCCGAAACCCCCGACGGGCCGTTGTTCAGCGCGTACTGGGACCGTCCGGCACCAGGGGTGCCGCTGCCGGAGGACGCGCCGGAGCGGGACATGTCGGTCCAGGTGGGCGGCTGGATGCTCCTCGAAGCCGCGGCGACACTGTCACCAGACGTCGCCGGCCCGCCAGTCGGCGGTTAACTCGCCGTCGAGGTCCAGCGGCGCCTTGCCCGGGAACACGTACACGCCGCCGTCCTCGTCCGCGGTGCGCTGGATACCCGTGGGCGTCAGCGCGAACGTCGGTCCCCGCCACTGCTGCCAACCCCTGCGCTCGTACAGCACGACCGCCTCCTCCGAGGCACTCAACGCCCCGAGGTCGTAGCCGGGCAGCAGGGCTTCCAGTGACGCCATCATCGCGCCGGCGACACCCCGCCGCCGGTGGTCCGGATGGACGGCCACCCCTTCGACGTACCCGGCTCGCAGCACGCGCGAGCCATGCAGGAGACGTCGCTGCACCAGGGCCGCGTGGCCGATCAACCCGTCGGCGTCGAAGGCCAGTGCGTGGATCCCGCCGAGCCCGTTCTCCCAGTCCGTGTCGGTGAAGTCGCCGTCGAAGGCGTCGTCCAGGAGGTTGCGTGCGGTGACGAGCGTCGCGGAAGGGAGGTCAGCGGTGTGCGCGAGCCGGATCACCGCACCAGTTCAGCAGCCGCAGGAAGCGCCGTGCAGGAACTTCGGTGCCAGGTGGACCGACTCCGCCGGCCGGTCCGGGTCCGCCATTCTCGACAGCAGCATCTGCACCGCCCGGCGGCCGATCTCGGCCGCCGGCTGGGCCAGTGTCGTCACCGCCGGGCTCACCCGGCGGGCCCAGTCCATGTCGCCGTAGCCGACCACCGCCAGCTCCGAGCCGATCCGGATGCCCCGGCGGTGGGCCTCGTACTGGACGCCCACCAGCATCGATTCGTCCGCCACCACCAACGCCGTCGGCGACGGCCAGCCGTCCAGGAGCTTGGCCGTCGCGCGGACCGCGCCGCCCGAAGTCGACAAACCGCACTCCACCAGTTCGCGGTTCCAGCGCAGCCCGGCCCGTGCCAGGCCCAGCCGGTACCCGCGGACGCGCTCGCGGCTGACCTCCAAGCCGTCGTCACCCGAGATCAAGCCGATCTTCCGGTGCCGCCGCTCCGTCAGGTGCCTCACCAGCGACGCCACCGCGTGCACGTTCTCCGTGCCCACCTGGTCGACGTCGTTGCGGGCGGCCACCCGGTCCACCAGCACCGTCGGCACGCCCATCCGCACCAGGCCGTTGATCACCGCTTCGTCGCCGGGCGCGGGCACCAGCAGCACGCCGTCCACCAGGTCCGCGCGCAGCGCGTGCATCACCGCGGTTTCGTCGCTGACGGTGTCCTCGGTGTCGGACAGCATGACGTCGCACCCCGCCTGCGCGGCGGCCGCCCTGATCGAGCGCAGCAGCTCACCCGAGTACGGGTTCGCGTGTACCCCCATCGCGACGCCGATCCGGAAGGTGACCGGGGGGTCCCACAACCGGAGCTCTGGCGAAAGTACGGTCATAAGCCCTCGCAGACGCTCAGCCGAAAGGTATCCGCTGAACGGCCACGCGGTGCTGCTGAGCACCCAGAATCACTGAGGTGAGTGAACGGGTGGGCAGCCGCACGACTCACGGTGACGCAGAGTGGGCGCCAACCGCACCGTTTCGGCCTTGCGAGCCGGGTCGTTGATCCGGGCCAGCAGCAGCCGCACCGCCTGCCGGCCGATCTCCTCGATCGGCTGCGCCATCGTCGTCAGCGGCGGGTCGACCAGGTCCGCCCACTCGACTTCGTCGTAGACCACCACCGGCAGGTCGCGCCCGATCCGCAGCCCGCGCCGCCGCGCCTCGTGCAGCACCCCGACCATCATGCTGTCGTTCGCGACGACCAGCGCCGTCGGCGGCGCGGGCAGCGCCAGCAGTGTGCTCAACGCCAGCGCGCCGCCCTCGCGTGAGGAGTTTCCGCAGGCCACGAGGTCGGACGACCAGGTGAGGCCGGACCGGCCGAGCCCCAGCCGGTAGCCGAGCACGCGCTCCTCGCTCGTCGACAGCCCGGGGATGCCGCTGATCATCCCGATCCGCCGGTGCCCGAGCGTGGCCAGGTGCGCGGTCAGCGCCGACGTCGCCTGGATGTTCTCCGAGCCGACCTGGTCGACGTCGGTGCGGGTGGCCAGCCGGTCGATCAGCACCGTCGGCACGTCGAGGGACACCAGCTCGCTGATCACCGGGCCGTCGCCGGGTGCCGGGGTGATCAGCAGGCCGTCGACGCGACGGGAGCGCAGCGCCCGCACGGTGTCACGCTCCGTGTCCGCCGTGTCGTGCGTGTCGGCCAGCAGGACGGTGTACCCGTGCGCCGACGCCTCCCGCTCGATCGCCTGCATCAGCGTCGCGAAGTACGGGTTGGCGACCAGGGAGATCGCCATCCCGATCGACCGGGTCCCGCCGGTGACCAGCGACCGGGCGATCGCGTCGCCGGTGTAGCCGGTCGCCTCGATCGCCCGCAGCACGGCCGCCTTCGTGTCCTCCGCGACCGCGCGCGTCCCGTTCACCACGTGCGAGACGGTGGTGATCGAGACGCCGGCGAGCTCGGCGATGTCTCGCTGGGTCGGCCGCGAAGATCTCGGCTGGGGCATCCCAATCCTTTCCGGCAAGCGTTTGCGCAAACGCTTGCGCCCACGGAGCAGTCTTGTCTACCTTCCCGACCATCGGCAAGCCTCGGACCAGTAAAGGGCAGGAACCCATGAGACAGCGAAGTCTCACCGCGGTCGTGCTGGCCGCCGTCCTCGCCGCGACGACCGGCTGCACGGTCGAGCGCCATTGGGGCGGCAACACCAGCACCGGCGGGAGCGGCAAAGCGAAGGTCGGCCTGGTCACCAAGACCGACACCAACCCCTACTTCGTGGCGCTGCGCGACTCGGCCAGAGCCACCGCGCAGGCCAACGGCGCCGACTTCAGCGCGCTCGCCGGCCAGTTCGACGGCGACAACGACGGCCAGGTCCGCGCCATCGAGAACCTTGTGCAGCAGGGCGCGAACACCATCCTCATCACGCCCAGTTCGTCCACCGGCGTGCTGAAGGCGATCAAGGACGCCCGCGACGCCGGGATCCTCGTCATCGCGCTCGACACCGCGACCGAGCCGCCGGACGCCGTCGACGCCACCTTCGCCACCGACAACTTCGCGGCCGGCCAGCAGCAGGGCGCGTACGTCAAGGCCGCGCTCAACGGCACACCGCCCAAGCTGCTGATGGTCGACGGCACGGCGGGCAGCTCGGTCGACACCCAGCGCCACGGCGGCTTCCTCAAGGGCATCGGGCTGACCGACGGCTCACCCGAGATCAAGGGGCACACCGCGGCCAACGGTGACCAGAGCCTCGCCCAGCAGGGCATGGAGAACCTGCTGCAGCGCACCACCGACATCAACGCCGTCTACTCCATGAACGAGCCGATGGGCCGCGGCGCGAACGCGGCGCTGAAGGCCCGCGGGCTCACCGGCCAGATCGTGATGGGCTCGATCGACGGCGGCTGCGAAGGCGTCCAGAACGTCAAGGACGGCCTCTACGCGGCGACCGTCATGCAGTTCCCGAAGAAGATGGCCGAACAGGGCGTGCTTGCCGCCGTCGAGTACGCGAAGACCGGGAAGAAGCCGACGGGCTTCGTCAACACCGGGTCCGCCGTGATCACCGACAAGCCCGTGCCCGGCGTCGAGAGCCACGACACCGCGTGGGGCCTGCAGAACTGCTGGGGAGGCGCGCAGTGACATCCACAAACGCGACGACGGCCACCGTCGCCCGTCCGTCCACAAAGGAACGTGCGTCGCTCGGCGAGTTCCTCCTCCGCGCCCCCGCGGTCGGCCCGGCGCTCGCGCTGGTCGTCGCGATCGTGGTGTTCTCGCTGTCCACGGACACCTTCTTCGACCTCGACAACCTGTCCACCGTGGTCCAGCAGTCCCTCGTCGTGGGGACGCTCGCGCTGGGCCAGACGCTCGTCATCCTCATCGCGGGCATCGACCTGTCCAACGCGTCCTCGATGGTCGTCGCGACGCTGATCATGGCGAAGCTCGCCGCCGCCGGCACGAACGGTTTCGTCGCGCTCCTGGCCGGGGTCGTGCTGACGATCATCGTCGGCATCTTCATCGGTTCGCTCGCCACGCGGATCAAGCTCCCGGCGTTCATCATCACGCTCGGCACCTTCACCATGCTGACCGCGGTGTCCAAGCTGATCGCCGGCGGCCAGGCCGTGCCGGTGACCGACGGGCTGCTGCAGTGGCTCGGCACCAAGCGCTACCTCTTCGGCGGCATCCCCATCACCTACGGCATGACGCTGGCGCTGCTCATGTACCTCGGGGTCTGGTACGCGCTGACGAAAACGGCGTGGGGCAAGCACGTCTACGCCGTCGGCAACGCGCCGGAGTCCGCGCGGCTGTCCGGCATCAAGGTCAACCGCACGGTGCTGTCGGTGTACATCGTCGCCGGGCTGGCCTTCGGCATCGCCGCGTGGCAGGCGCTCGGCCGGACGCCGAACGCCGACCCGAACCAGTTCCAGCTCGGCAACCTCGACTCGATCACCGCCGTCGTCCTCGGCGGGACGAGCCTCTTCGGCGGCCGCGGCTCGGTGCTCGGCACGTTGATGGGCGCGCTGGTCGTGGCGGTGCTGCGGTCCGGGTTGACGCAGATGAACGTCGACGGCAACTACCAGGACCTCGCCACCGGCGCCCTGCTCATCGCCGCCGTCGTGGTGGACCGGATCGCGAGGAGGCAGCAGCAGTCATGAGTGAACCGATCCTCCAGGCCCGTGGACTGGTGAAACGCTACGGCCGGGTGACCGCCATCGACGGCGCCGACTTCGACCTGCTCCCCGGCGAGGTGCTCGCCGTGGTCGGCGACAACGGCGCCGGGAAGTCGTCGCTGATCAAAACCCTGTCCGGGGCCGTGGTCCCGGACGAAGGGGAGATCAAAGTGGACGGTCAGACCGTCCACTTCAAGACCCCGTTGGACGCCCGGCACTACGGGATCGAGACGGTGTACCAGGATCTCGCCGTCGCGCCCGCGCTCGACATCGCGTCGAACATGTTCCTCGGCCGCGAGAAACGCCTCGGCGGCGCGTTCGGGCTGTTCCGCAAGCTCGACACCGCCACCATGCGGACCGAGGCGCAGCGGATCCTCGACGAGCTGGGCATCAACATCAAGAGCATCACCCAGCCCGTGGAAACCCTCTCCGGCGGCCAGCGCCAGGGCGTCGCCGTGGCCCGCGCGGCCGCGTTCGGCACCAAGGCCGTGATCATGGACGAGCCCACCGCCGCGCTCGGCGTCGCCGAGTCCGGCAAGGTCCTCGACCTGATCGGCCGGATCCGCGACCGCGGCCTGCCGGTGGTGCTGATCAGCCACAACATGCCGCACGTCTTCGACATCGCCGACCGCATCCACGTGCACCGCCTCGGCAAGCGCGTCGCGGTCGTCTCGCCGAAGACGCACTCGATGAACCAGGTCGTCGGCCTGCTCACGGGTGCGCTGCGGCTCAACGAGAACGGCGAGGTCGAAGAGGCCGCGGCCGCGACCCACGTGGCCGGGCTCAGCTGAATGGGCCCTCGGCGGGAAAGAGTGCCTCGGGCCGGAGTGAGAGTGCTGCTGGCGGGACTGTGCACCGTGGACGTCGTCCAGCGGGTCGCGGAGCTTCCGGCGCCGGGTGAGAAGGTGCAGTCACTCGCGGTGGACGTCGCGGCCGGTGGGCCCGCGACGAACGCCGCGGTGACGGCCGCCGCGCTCGGCGCCGAGGCGACCTTGCTGACCGTCCTCGGTGCGCACCCGCTGGCAGCGCTCGCCCGAGCGGACCTCGACGCGCACGGCGTGCGCGTCATCGACCTGGCCCCCGACCTGCCCGATCCGCCGCCGGTCAGCGCGGTCGCCGTCCGCGAGCGCGACGGCGAGCGCACGGTCGTCTCCCGCAACGCCGAAGGCGCCACTTTCATAGGGAAAGCTCCACTTTTTGAGGCTGGTGGGGCTGATGTGGTGCTCGTTGACGGGCACCACCCGGAACTTGCGCTTGCCGTCGCGAAGGCAGCCAGGGCCGAGGGGGTGCCCGTCGTGCTCGACGCCGGGAGCTGGAAGCCGGTGCTCGACGACCTTCTGCCGCTGGTCGACATCGCCGCCTGCTCCGCGCACTTCACCGCGCCGGAACCCGGACTGCACCAGCGCGGCGTACCGACCGTGATCACCACCGCGGGGCCGGCTCCGGTCCGGTGGTCCACAGCGGACGGGCGTTCCGGAGAGGTGCCCGTCCCGCCTGTCGAAGCGAGGGACACACTGGGGGCGGGCGACGTCTGGCACGGCGCGCTCGCCGTCGCCGTGACGCGCGAACGCACGGTGCCGGACCGGATTCGCTTCGCCAACGAGGTGGCCGCCGAACGGGTGCGGCATGTGGGACCGCGGTCGTGGACGACCGCGATCGCAGGAAGGAACACGACATGACGGCGTTCGACGATCTGCTGGTCAGGGCCGAGGGGCTGACGGTGCGCGGGCAGCGCAACGTGCTCGGCATCGTGGGCGCGCCCGCGTCCGGCAAGACCACGCTGGCCTGGGCGCTGGCGAACGCGCTCGGCTCGCGTGCCGCGGTGGTCGGCATGGACGGCTTCCACCTCGCGCAGGTCGAACTGCGCCGGCTGGGCCGGGTCGAGCGCAAGGGAGCGCCGGACACGTTCGACGCCGCCGGCTACTGCCACATGATCCGCCGCCTCGCCGAAGGCCGCGAGACGGTGTACGCGCCGGAATTCCGCCGCGAGATCGAGGAGCCGATCGCCGGGGCGGTCCCGGTCGCGCCCGAGGTCCAGCTGGTCATCACCGAAGGCAACTACCTGCTGCTGCCGGACGACCCGTGGAGCGGCATCCGGCCGCTGCTCACCGAGGCCTGGTTCCTCGCGCCGGACGAGCCCGAGCGGATCGAACGCCTGGTGTCGCGCCACCGCCGTTACGGCCGTTCGCTGGTCGAGGCCCGGCAGCGCGCGCTCGGCTCGGACCAGCGCAACGCCGACCTCATTTCGCAGACCCGGGACCGCGCGGACCTGGTGCTGGAGAACCTGCCCCTGGCCAACTTCGCGATCTGACGATGACGCTCATCGTCACCGGCGGGAGCCGGGGGATCGGGGCGGCCATCTGCTCGTTGGCGGGTTCGCGCGGCTACGACGTCGTCGTGAACTACTCCGGCGACCCGGAGCCCGCCGAGGACGTCGCCGCGCAGGTGCGTGCGCACGGCCGTCAGGCGCTGGCCTTCCGCGCGGACGTCTCCGTGGAGGACGACGTCCGCGCGCTGTTCGACGCGGCCGCCGCGCTGGGGCCGGTGAACGCGCTGGTCAACAACGCCGCGATCGTCGGCAACACCCCCGGGCGGCTCGACTCCTACGACGTCGAGGTCGTCCGGCGGACCCTCGACGTCAACGTCACCGGCGTGTTCCTGTGCTGCCGCGAGGCGGTCCGCCGGATGTCGGACCGGTACGGCGGCGCGGGCGGGGCGATCGTCAACATCTCGTCGACGGCCGCGCGCACCGGGTCGGCCGGGGAGTGGGTGCACTACGCCGCGTCCAAAGCCGCCGTCGACACCCTGACCCTCGGGCTCGCGCAGGAGGTCGCGGGCGAAGGCGTGCGGGTCAACGCCGTCGCGCCGGGGATGATCCACACCGGGCTGCACGAGGCCGCCGGCCTGCCGGGGCGGCTCGAGAAGTACGCGCGGCAGATCCCGATGGGCCGCGCCGGGCAGCCGGCCGAGATCGCCGAAGCGGTGTTGTTCCTGCTGTCGCCGGCCTCGTCGTTCACCACGGGCGCCGTACTGGACGTCGGTGGCGGCCGCTGATCCTTCTGAACCGGCATTTCCTGCTATTCGTGTGGTGCACGTTCCCGAATACCGGGCGAAAGGGTGAACAGGAATGACCGCGTTGCGTACGTTCGAGCTGCCTGTTTCGATGAGTGGGACGACGGTTGATCGAATACTCGGCCGTCAACTGGTCCGCACCTGGGAGACCGACGGGATCTTCCAGGTCGCGGCCACGACCGAGCAGGACCGGATCACCGGGGAAGCGCTTGCCGAAAGCAGGCGGTTCTTCGCGAGACCCCTACCGGAAAAAGCGATGTTCGTCAGCGATCTGACCTACAGCGGCTACATCGCCTCCGGGGAAGAAGTGACCGCGGGCGAAGCCGACTTCTCCGAAATCTTCACCGTTTGCCCGGACATCCCGCTCGACGACCCCCGCGTCACCGAAGCCTGGCCGTGCCACGGACCGGTGCCGTGGCCGGACGATGGCTACCGGACGGTGATGAAGGCCCACCTCCGGGAGGTCGGGGAAATCGGCGAGAAGATCCTGCGGCTCGTCGCGCTCGGGCTGGGCCTCGAGGCCGACCGGCTGACCCGCCTCACCCGCGACGGCTGGCACCACATGCGCGTGCTGCGGTTCCCCTCCCGGTCCGCGACGACCGAACGCGGGATCGGCGCGCACACCGACTACGGCCTGCTCGTGATCGCCGCGCAGGACGACGTCGGCGGTCTCCTCGTCCGGCCGCCGGTGCCCGGGGAACACCGCAACCGCAACTGGCTGCCGCAGGAGAGCACGGCGGGGATGTACCAGGACGACGAGCCGTGGCACTTCGTCGAACCCGAGCCAGGAGTGTTCACCGTCTTTCCCGGCGACATCCTGCAGTTCCTCACCGGCGGCAGGCTGCTGTCGACACCGCACAAGGTCCGGCTGGCGCCGCGGGAGCGGTACACGCTGGCGTACTTCCACGAGCCGTCGTTCGGCGCCACCGTCCGGCCGCTGACGGGAGGTGAGGAGTCCATTCACTACGGCACGCACTTCACGAACATGTTCACCCGCTGCTACCCCGACCGGGTGACGACGCAGCGCATCAACCGGGAACGACGCCTGATCACCCTCGAGCGCCTCCGGGCCCGGAGCCTGGATGCCTGACTGCTACCGTCGGTCGCCATCCGTAAGGCCGGGGTGACCGGCGGTAGGGTATTTCCGGAGGATGAGACGTCCGGAGACGGCGAGATCACGATTGGCCGGGGAACTTGGTCACCGAGGTTTTGGCTCCGTCGCGCTGTGCGACTCTGATGAAGCCGCCACGCGAAAGGACGGCTTCGACAGCCATGGCAAAACTCATGTCCGTGCACCACCTGGCGCTCACCGTGACCGACGTGGACCGTAGCGTGCCCTGGTACGTCCGCGTCCTCGACCTCGAGGAGGTCACCCGGCGCGAAGAGCCGGACACGGGACTGCGCAAGGTCCTGCTGCGGTCCGCCGGGGACGAGTTCTCCGTGGTGCTGGTGCAGCACGCGGACACCGGCAGACGCGGGTTCGACGAGCGCCGGACGGGGCTCGACCACGTCGCCTTCAAGGTGGGGTCGGTCGCCGAGCTGGCCGAATGGGAGAGCCGGCTCGCCGAATTCGGCGTCTGGTCCCAGCCGGCCGCGCCGTCACGCACCTTCGAAGGCTCGCGCGTCATCGTGTTCCGCGACCCCGACGGCATCCAGCTCGAGATCTGGGCCGACCCGGAGCTTTGAGCGGGCTTCAGGCGCGGGCGTTGCTGTCGTCCGGCTCGTCCACCGGACGGCGCATCTCCTGGCGATAGCGCACCACGCCGAAGCCGGTCCCGAAGACGAAGAACGCGACGCTGACCCACAGCGCGACCGTCTTCAGCCACGGCAGCGCGTCGAGCAGGCCGGCGCCGTAGTAGCCGAGCAGCACGAGCGTCGGCACCCAGAGCAGCCCGCCGAGCGCGGTCGCCGCCATGAACCGGCGCGGGTCCATCCGCGCGGCCCCGGCGATCAGCGGCGCCAGTGTGCGGATCCACGGGATCCACCGGGCCGCCACGATCGCGAAGAAGCCCTTCCGGTCCAGGAACCGCTGCGCGCGTTCGAGGTTGTGCCGGTTCAGCACCTTCCCGTCGCGGCGCGCGATGAGCTTGGTGCCGCCGGTGCGTCCGATGTAGTAGCCGATCTGGTTGCCGAGCACGGCGACGATCAGCGCGGCCCCCGACAGGAACCACGCGTTCGCGTCCGAACCGTGCTGTGCCAGCACCACGCCGGCCCCGAACAGCAACGAGTCGCCGGGCAGGAACAGCCCGATGATCAGCGCGCATTCGACCAGCACGAAGCTCAGCACGATCACCCAGACGAGCAGCGGCCCGGCGGTGTCCAGCCAGCTCACGCCGACGCCCGCGGCCTCGATGCTCACGACGTTCACACCTGGAGCCTACGTGGCCCAGGTGAACACCCCGCGGCGAACGGCCAAATCGAGCCATCCGGGATTTCAGCTCGCACAAGCCGTGAAGGGCGCCTTACTGGCTGTCAAGCCGCACGTCAGAACCGCGGCAGCGACTCGCCCTGCACCGCTTCGATGTCCAGCTCGACCTTCACCGTCGTGCCGACCGCCGCGACCCCGGCGCGGACCATCGCGCCGTAGTTGATCGCGAAGTCGTTCCGGTGCAGCTGCGTCTCGGCGTGGAACGCGACGCGCACGCCGCCCCACGGGTCCGGGCCCCAGCCGCCGTAGGTGAGCTCCAGCTCGATCTCCCGGCGCTCGCCGTGCAGCGTCAGCTCGCCGAGCAGCGTCCACGAGCCGGCGCCGCGCTGACGCAGCCCAGTGCTCGTGAACGTGATCATCGGGTGCACGTCGACGTCGAGGAAGTCCGGCGAGCGCAGGTGGTCGTCCCGCATCCGGATGTTCGTGTCGATGCTCGCCGCCTTGATCTCGGCGTGCACCGAGGACCGCTCGGCCGGGCGGCCGATCTCGATCCGGCCGGACACGTCCGGGAACCGCGCCTTGATGCTCGCGATGCCCAGGTGCCGCGCGGTCGCGACCACCGACGAGTGCGCCGGGTCGATCACCCACGGCCCGGCGGGCGGCAGGTCGATCGCCTCGGCGACCGGGGCCAGCACGACGTCGCCGAGCGAGCCGGTGCCGTCCGAGGCGATCCGCGCCGTCCGGGCGACCGGGGCGTACCCGGCCGCCGTCACGACGGCGGTGTAGCTGCCCGGGGGAAGCGCCTCGGTGACGACTTCCCCGCGGACGTCCGCGGCCTGCCGGGCGACCTGCCGCCCGGCCGGGTCGGTGACGGTGAGCACGGCGTGCTCCACCGCCCAGCCCTCGGCCGTGCGGAAGGCCGCGCGGAGGCCGGTCATGACCGGTCGACGAGTTCGTCGAGGGCCTGGTCGTAGCTCAGCCGGACGTCGTGGTCCGCTTCGCCGCCGGTGAGCTCCACCTGGCTGGTCGCCGGCGGGTAGCCGCTCGCGACCACGGTGTACGCGCCCGCGGGCAGGTCGCTCACCACGTACCGGCCTTCGCCGTCGGTCCTGGCCACGGCCGCCACGGCGCCTTCGGCGTCGAGCACGGTGATCCGCGCGTCCGGCACCACCCGGTCGCCTTCGGTCCGCGCGGTGCCGGTCAGCTGCACCGAGCTGGCGAGCTCGACGTCGTGGCGCAGCACGCCGCTGTCCGGCACGGTCAGCGTCACCGCGACGGGCCGGTAGCCCGTGCCGCTGGCGACCAGGGTGTAGGCCCCGGCGCCGACCCCGACGAAGGCGTAGGTGCCGTCCGCGGTCGTGATGAACGCGCCGTTCACCTCGCCGCGGCCGTCGGTCAGCGTGACGGTCACGTTCGCCAGCGGCTCGCCGGTCGCGGCCGCCTTGACGGTGCCGGTCAGCTCGCCGGACCCGGTGAGCGTGACGTCGATCGTCGCCGGCCCGTTGCTGATCACGACGCTGGAGGCCTGCGGCTGGTGGCCGTTCGCGGCCACGATGAGCACGTACGCGCCCGGCCCCTGGCTGGGCACCGAGTAACTGCCGTCCGCGGCCCCGGTGGCCCGCGCGACCTGGCGGCCGCGCTGGTCGATCAGGGTCAGCGCGGCACCCGCCACGTGGCTGCCGTCCTGCCGGCGCACGTGTCCGGTCACCGGCACGCCCCCGGCGCTGACCGGAACGTCGAGTTCCGGCTCCGCGACGGAGTTCGTGATCGGCAGCGCGCCCGAAATGGCCTGGTAGTCACCGTGGCCGTTCGTGCTCAGCGCGTGCTTCCCGCCGCCGACGAGGGCCGGCTCACGGTCGACCGCGCGCACCGGCTCGACGATCTCGGTCGGCTGGTCGGCGTGCTCGTCGAGCAGTGCCTCGCCGCCCTCCATGGCCGCCGCGGCCGGGGCCGCGTTGGTCAGCGGGATCTCCTTCATGAACAGCAGCACCACGGTGGCCAGCAGCGCCACCGCACCCGCGATGTAGAACACCGTGGTGATCGAGTCGGTGAAGCCGATCAGGATCGGCGTCTTGATCGCGTCCGGCAGGGTCTGGATCACGCTGGTGTTCTCGGACAGATTGCCGACGCTCGCGCCGGCACCGGCGGGCAGCTGACCGCCGAACGCCTTGGTGATGTTGGGCATCAGGGTGTTGAACAGGACCGTCAGGAAGATCGCGACACCCGCGGTGCCACCGATCTGGCGGAAGAACGTCGCCGACGCGGTGGAGACGCCCATGTCGCTGCGCGGGCCGGCGTTCTGCACGGCGATGATCAGCGTCTGCATGCACTGGCCGAGGCCGAGGCCGATGAGGGCGGCCGCGACCAGCGGGTGCCACAGCGCCGAGTTGTACTCGACCTGCGCGAAGAAAAACGCGCCGCCGGCGATCATGATGGTGCCGACGATCGGGAACACCTTGTAGCGCCCGGTCTTCCCGGTGATCCGGCCGGACACGATCGAGCTGAGCATGATGCCCGCCATCAGTGGCAGCATCAGCAGCCCGGACTCGGTCGGCGTGTAGCCCTGCACGACCTGCATGAACTGCGGGATCATCGTGATCGCGCCGAACATCGCGACACCGACGATGACACCGCCGATGATCGCCACGGTGAACGTCGAGTTCTTGAACAGCCGCAACGGAATCAGCGCGGCTTCCTTCATCCACCGTTCGACCGCGATGAAGGCGATCACACCGACGCCGCCGACGACGTAGCACCAGATGGACTTCTGGTCGCCCCAGCCCCACTTCTGGCCCTGCTCGGCGACGATCAGGAACGGCACCACCGCGACGACCAGTGCGAGCGCGCCCCACCAGTCGATCTTGTGGTCGTGGCGCTCGTGCGGCACGTTCAGCACCCTGGCGACGACGAACAGCGCGAGGATGCCGATCGGGACGTTGATCAGGAAGACCCAGCGCCAGCCGTGGATGTCGTAGCCGAAGATGGTGCCGGCGTGCTCGATGCCGGCGAAGAAGCCGCCGAGCACCGGGCCGAGCACGGTGGACAGGCCGAACACAGCGAGGATGTAACCCTGGTACTTGGCGCGTTCCCGCGGCGGCACGATGTCACCGAGGATCGTCATGGCCAGCGACATCAGGCCGCCGGCGCCGAGGCCCTGCACCGCGCGGAACGCGGCGAGCTCGTACATCGACTGGGCGAAGGCCGAGGCCAGCGAGCCGACCACGAAGATGGTGATCGCGGCCAGGTAGAACGGCTTGCGGCCGTAGATGTCGGACAGCTTGCCGTAGATCGGCGTGACGATCGTCGAGGTGATCAGGTACGCCGTGGTCGCCCACGCCTGCAGGTCGAAGCCGTGCAGGTCGTTGGCGATCTTGACGATCGACGTGCCGACGATCGTCTGGTCCAGCGCGGCGAGGAACATGCCGCACATCAGGCCGCTCAGGATCGTGACGATCTGGCGGTGGCTCAGCCGTGGTGGTTCCTTCGCCACGGGTTGTTCGACGGTGGTGGTGCTCATGCGTTGGCCCCCTTGGCCGGTGCACCGGCGGACGCGTTGGCGTCGGCCAGCTGCGGAGAGTGGTTCTCGATACCTGTGTTGAGCCGGCCGAAGAGGCGGTTCAGGGTCTGGATGTCCCCGTCGGTCCAGTCCCCGAGCACCTCGGCCAGCCACTGGTTGCGCTTCTTGCGGTTCTCTTCGAACACCCGCATGCCCTCGGCTGTCGGCGCGAGCAGGCAGGCACGCCCGTCTTCGGGATCGGCCTGGCGCTCGACGAGGCCGTGCTGGACGAGCGAGCTCGACTGCCTGCTGATCGTGGAGATCTCGGAGTGGAGCGACTCGGCGAGCCGGCTGGTGCGCTGCGGGCCCTCGTGGATGAGGGTGAAGAGGATCGCGTACGCCGCGCGCTCGATGCCGTCCGGACCCTGCTTGGACACCTGCGACTTCGCCTTGTTGATCAGGCGGACCAGGCGCACGAGCTCGTGGCCGAGCTGGTCGGCCAGGTCGAGTTCGGCCGTGGGCCGGGTGGCGGAGGTGTTCGGTGCCATGGGAGTCCTTCAAGGCGTTGGTTGGCGGCTGCAACTAGTTGCCTCAGGCAAGGATGTGCCTTCACTCGCTGTTGTGCAAGCGCGGGCGTGCTCGATGTGTCACAACACACTTTAGTTGTCGTATGCAAGCAGATTTCGAGTGGCCTTCGCGGAACAACGGCGCCGGCCACGGGTTGGAAGAGGTATGACCGACGACACAGCGTTGAAGGACTTCCTCGCCGCGCGCCGCCACGGCGTCCTCGCCACGATCCGCCGTGACGGACGGCCCCAGCTGTCCACGATCAACCACCTGTACGACGCGGCGACGGACACGGTCATCGCGTCGATCACCGAGACCAGGGCGAAGACGAAGAACATGCGCCGCGACCCGCGGGTGACCTACCACGTGGGCAGCGAGGACGGCTGGAGCTACGTGGTCGCGGAGGGCCGGGCGGAGCTGACACCGCCGGCCGCCGCCCGGGACGACGCGACGGTCGAGGCGCTGGTCGACTACTACCGCCGAGCGGCGGGCGAGCACCCGGACTGGGACGAGTACCGGGACGCCATGGTCGCCGACCAGCGGGTGCTGCTGAGGGTGCACATCGACAAACTCCACGGCGTGCTGCGCTGAACCGGCGGATTTGAAACTAAATTTCCGCAGTGCGGACTACCCGGGCTTACGATGAAGCTATGAGCGATTTGGTCACCCGGCTCCGCGACCTGCTCGGCAAGAGCGCCGTGCTCACCGACTCCGACGTCACCGCCTCCTACGCGCGCGACATGATGCCGCTGGCGCCGTCCGGTCAGCCGCTGGCCGTGGTGCTGCCCGCGAACGTCGAGGAGGTGCAGGCCGTCGTCAAGGCGTGCGCCGAAGCGAAGGTGCCGATCGTGCCGCGCGGGGCCGGCAGCGGGCTGTCCGGCGCCGCGAACGCCATCGACGGCTGCGTCACGCTGTCGCTGACCAAGCTCGACCAGATCGTCGAGATCGACGCGGGCAACCGGCTCGCCGTCGTGCAGCCCGGGGTCGTCAACCTGGACTTCCGCAACGCCGTCGAGAAGCACGGCCTGTTCTACCCGCCGGACCCGTCCAGTTACGACTGGTGCACCATCGGCGGCAACCTCTCCACCAACGCCGGCGGCCTCTGCTGCGTGAAGTACGGCGTGACCACCGACTCCGTCCTCGGCCTCGAGGTGGTGCTGGCCGACGGCTCGCTGCTCAAGACCGGCCGCCGCACGGTCAAGGGCGTCGCCGGGTACGACCTCGCCCGGCTGTTCGTCGGCAGCGAGGGCACGCTCGGCGTCATCACGCAGGCCACCGTCCAGCTCAAGCCGCTGCCGCAGGCGCCCTCCACGCTTGTCGCGGGCTTCAGCACCACCGAAGCCGCCGGGGAGGCCGTCGCCCGCGTTGTTCGCGAAGGGCTCGTGCCGTCACTGCTGGAGATCATGGACGCGTCGTCGATCAAGGCGTCCGAGACGTACCTCAAGACCGACCTCGGCGCGGGCTCGAACTGCCGGGCGCTGCTGCTCGGCCAGTCGGACGCGGGCGGCGAGGTCGCCCGCCGCGAGCTGGCCGCGCTGGAGCAGATCTGCGTCGACTGCGGCGCGGACCTCGCGTACACGACCGACGACCTCGAAGAGGGCCGGATGCTCCTGCAGGCCCGCCGGGTCGTGCTGACCGCGCTGGAGACGTACGGCCAGTGGCTCACCGACGACGTCTGCGTCCCGCGCACGCGCATCGCCGAGCTCATCCGCGGCTGCGAGAAGATCAGCGAAGAGGTCGGCCTGCGGATCGCCGTGGTCGGCCACGCCGGCGACGGCAACATGCACCCGACGATCGTCTACCAGCCCGACGACCCGGACGAGTTCGCCCGCGCCCGGCGCGCGTTCGACGAGATCCTGGAGGTCGGCCTGGCGCTGGGTGGCACGGTGACCGGCGAACACGGCGTCGGGAAGATCAAGCGGGAGTGGCTGGCACGGGAGATCGGGCCGATCGGGATTCGGGTGCACCGGCAGATCAAGCAGGCCCTGGACCCGGAGAACCTGTTCAACCCGGGTTCGATGTTCTCGATGACCGAATGATCAGTCCTTGATGCGCGGGATCCGCTGCGTGACCTCGGGGTCGGTCTCCGCGACCGCCTTCTTCTCACGCCGCGACTTCAGGTACTCGAGCACGATCGGCACCACCGAGATCAGCACGATCAGCACGAAGATCGCGTCGATGTTCTTGCCGATGAACGGGATGTCGCCGAGCAGGTAGCCGAGGATCGTGATGCCCGCGGCCCAGAAGATGCCGCCGATCACGGTGTAGGTGAAGTAGGTCTTGGGGCTCATCCGGCCGATGCCGGCGATCCAGGTGATGAAGGTCCGAACAAAGGGCACGAACCGGGCCAGTACGACCGCTTTCGGACCATGCTTCTCCAGGAACGCATGCGTTTTGTCGACGTGTTCTCGCTTGAAGAACTTCGAGTCTGGCCGGTTGAACAGCTTGGGCCCGGCGAAGTAGCCGATGTAGTAGCCCACGACGTTGCCGAGTAGCGCGGCCACGGTCACGAGTACGCAGGTCAGCGGGAGCGGCAACAGCTTGCCGTTCGCGATGAGCAGGCCGGCCGTGAACAACAGTGAGTCGCCGGGCAGCACCGGGAAGACGCTGCTCTCGATGAAGATGATGAGGCACAGCACGGCGACGGCCGGGCCTGCCACGCCATCGAGCAGGACGTTCGGGTCCAGCCATGACGGCAGCAGGGACATCGTGTTGACCGTGCTCTGGGCGAGAATCACCTGGAAAACGGTACAGGGTCACCCTGAGTCGTGGCTGAGACCCGGTCAGACCAGCGTGAGCAGCCCCACCACGGACCCCGCCGCGAGGCCCAGCAGCACCGCCAGCAGCAGGATCCAGTACGCGGGCAGCTGCGCGCCCGACGTCGCTCGCCGGACCGTCACGGGTTCCGGGGGAGGCGGCGAGAGCTGGGGACGCGGCGACAACGCCGTCGGCGCGTCGGCCGCGTCCAGGGCGGCTCGCTCGCGCTCCAGTGAGTCCGCGCCGGCGCCCGAGAGCAGCCCGTACGCCGAGGGCAGTTCGTTGATCGCGCTGGTCGGGACGGCGTCGGTGCCCGGCTCGGACTCCTTCGCCGGCGGCGGCGACGCCTGCGGGGCGAAGACGGCTTGCGCGCGAAGGGCGTCCGCCAGCAGCTGCTCGGGGTCCTTCGGCTCGCTCATCCCGCCCGTCCGTCTCCTCGAAGTCAGTATTACGTGCTCAAGGTAGCTGTACCCACCTCGGCGACCCATTCACCCCGGCGCAGCACCTTCGCCGGCCGGAGGTCCTGGTCGAGGACCACGAGGTCGGCCGCGTAGCCCTGGCACAGCATCCCGGTGCGGTCGGCGAGGCCGAGCAGTTCGGCGGGCCGCCGCGACGTCGCGTGCACCGCGTCGAGAATGTCGAGTTTGGCACCCCGCACCAGGTTGCGGAAGGCGGTGTCCATCGTCAGGGTGCTGCCGGCCAGCGAGCCGTTGTCGGCGAGGGTGGCGACGCCGTCGTGCACGTCGACCTCGAGCCTGCCCAGCGTGTAGCGGCCGTCGGCGGCGTCGGTGGCCGACATCGCGTCGGTGACCAGCACCGTCCGGTTCCGGCCCGCGTGCTTCGCGGCCAGCCGCACCACGGTCGGGTGCAGGTGCACCAGGTCGCAGATGAGCTCGATGGTGATGCGCTCGTCGTCCAGCAGCGCCCCGATCGGGCCGGGCTCGCGGTGGTGCAGCGGCCGCATGCCGTTGAACAGGTGGGTCGCGACCGTCGCGCCCGCGTCGATGGCCGGCAGCAGCTGCTCCTCGACGCCGTCGGTGTGCCCGATGGCGGCGATGACGCCGGACTCGGCCAGCTGCCGGACGGCCTTCACGCCGCCGTGCAGCTCGGGGGCGATGGTGACCATCCGGATCGCGCCCTGGCCGGCGCGCAGCAGCTTGTCGACCGTGCCGGTGTCCGGCTCGATCAGCGTCTCCGGGTCGTGCGCCCCGCAGCGGGCCTTCGAAATGAACGGCCCTTCCAGGTGGATGCCCGCGACCTCGCCGTCCTGGACGAGCTCACGCAGCGCCGCCACCTGCTCACGCAGGACGTCCACCGGGTCGGAGACCAGGCTGGCGAGCATGGTCGTGGTGCCGTGACGGCGGTGCGCTCGCACCGCCGTCAGGAGTTCTCCGGGATCGAGGGAGGTGAACGAGCCACCTCCCCCGCCGTGGCAGTGGGTGTCGACGAACCCGGGCACGACCAGCGCCCCGCCGACGTCCACGTGCTCGCCGGACGGCGGGGTCCCCGAACCCACGCCGGCGATCCGCCCGTCGGAGACGGCTACCCAGCCGTCGTCGAGTACACGGTCCGGGGCGGCGACCCGGCCGCCCATGATCACGAAATCTCCGGCGCCTCTCACGCGCCCCAGCATATATTGGTCTGGACCAAGCATGGTGATACGACTCGGTGACGGCGGTGGTCCACCCGGGTCACTGGGGAGCTTGCATGGCCTTCTGGAGCGCCTCGAGCGCCCGGCTGGCGGTCGACTTAACCGTACCCTTCGAGATGCCCGCGGCCTCGGAGATTTCGGCTTCGCTCAGCCCGCCGTAGTAACGCAGCACCAGCACCTCGCGCTGGCGGGGCGGCAGCTTGGACAGCGCGCTGACCACCGCCTGGTGCTCGCTGGAGAGCATCGCGAGGCTTTCGGCGGACCGCGCGTTCACCGCGTGCGGCGGCACGTACTCGCGGGCGGTCTTGCGGCGGCGCAGCACGCTGCGCGACCCGTTGACCACGGCGGTGCGCAGGTAGCCGACGGCGGCCGCGGCGTCCCGGAGCCTGCTCCAGTTGCGGTGCAGGCCGGTGAAGGCCTCCTGGACGACGTCTTCCGCCGTCGCGGGCTCGTCGACCAGCAGGATCGCCAGCCGGACCAGCCGCATCCGGTGCTGGCGGTAGAGGTCTTCGAGGGTCAGTGGCGCGGGCGTCTGCGCCGGGGCCGGACCGTCCATGACCCGCAGCTGGCCGAGGGTCGCCTCGACACTGCGTTCCGCATTGCCCTCGAGCATGAACCCCTGCCTGTCTTCGACCACCATCCGGCCGTGCCGGTCGTCCCGGGCGGGATCAGGCACGGTGTGCCGCGTCAGCAGGTTCACGGTATTCACAGCGCTCACACAGGTACTGACGCGGGCTCAGCCTATCGGGTTGGCCTGCTGTAGCTACAGATCGGATACCGGCACACAGTTGTGACACGCGGGTAGCGTCGGGTCCGTTCACCACCCGCCCGATCCCGGAGTGCCCGATGGCCTGGTTCCTCGTCGAAATCACCTACGTCCAGGAGAAGATGCCGGAGGTCCGGCCGCGGCACCGCGACTTCCTGCGCGCGCTGGCCGAGCAGGGCCGCGTCGCGGTCGCCGGGCCGCTCGGCGACGGCACCGGCGGCCTCACGCTCTACCAGGCCGACGACGAAGCGCACCTGAAGGAGACGATCGACCAGGACCCGTACTTCCTGGAGGGCGTCGTCGCCGAGCGGAGCGTCCGCGAGTTCAAGCCGGTGATCGGCGCCTGGGTGCCCGACGCCTCATAGGCCGGGCGCCGGTCATGACGCGCGTCCGCTGAGCTCGAAGTCGGCCGGGTCCACCTTCCGCGTCTCCAGCCAGTATCGCCACGTGAAGCCGGGCCAGATCGTCCGGTTGACGCCCTTGGCATCGAGGTACCAGCTCTTGCAGCCGCCCTGCGTCCAGACGCCCTTGACCAGTTTGTCCTGGATGTCCTGCTGGAACTTCTCCTGCGCGTCCGGCCGGACGTCGAGCGCGGCGGCGTCGCGGGAGTCGGCGAGCTTGATGGCGTCGACGACGTACCGCGCCTGCGCCTCGATCATGAACACGACGGAGTTGTGGCCCAGCGCGGTGTTCGGGCCGAGCAGGAAGAACAGGTTCGGATAGCCGGACACGGTGATGCCCTTGTGCGTCCGCATCCCCTCGGCCGCCCACTCCTTGGCGAGGTTGCGGCCGTCGACGCCGGTGATGTCGAGGTACTCCAGCGCGTCGGTGACCTTGAAGCCGGTGCCGTAGACGATCGCGTCGACCTCGTGCTCGACGCCGGCGCGGTCGACGATCGAGTGTGCCCTGACCTCCGCGACGCCGTCGGTGACGACGTCGACGTTCGGCCGGTTCAGCGCCGGGTAGTAGTCGTTGGAGATCAGGACGCGCTTGCAGCCCATCGTGTAGCCGGGCGTGACCTTCTTGCGCAGCGCGGGATCCTCGATGCCCTTGGCGATGTTCCGCTTCGCGATCAGCTCGCCCGCCTTCATGATCGCGGGGTGGCCGTTGAAGCCGATGGCGCGCGCTTCGAGGAGCCAGTACAGCGCGTCGCGGTAGGCCCGCTGGGTGCCGGGGACGCGGCGGAACAGCGTCCGCACCCACGCCGGCATCGCGTGGTCCGGCTTCGGCATGATCCACGGCGGCGTGCGCTGGAAGAGCGTCAGCTCGGCGACGTCGGGGGCGATCTCCGGGACGAACTGGACGGCGCTGGCGCCGGTGCCGACGACGGCGACCTTCTTGCCGCGCAGGTCGTACTCGTGGTCCCAGCGCGCGGAGTGCCAGGTCCGGCCCTCGAACCGTTCGATCCCGGGCAGTTCGGGGATCTGCGGGATGTGCAGGCCGCCGACGCCGGCGACGAGGAACCGCGCCGAGAACTCGTGGCCGTCCTTCGTCGTCGCCGTCCAGCGGCGCTCCCGCTCGTCCCAGTGGGCGCCGGTGAGCTCGACGCCGAACCGGATCTTTTCGCGGAGCCGGTACTTGCCGGCGACGCCCTTGAGGTAGTCGAAGATCTCCGGCTGCGGCGAGAACGACCGTGACCAGTCCGGGTTCTGCTCGTACGAGAACGAGTACATGTGCGACTGCACGTCGCACGCGCACCCGGGGTACGAGTTGTCGCGCCAGGTGCCGCCCACCTCGCCGGCCTTCTCCAGGATCACGTAGTCCCGGATGCCGGCCTTTTCGAGCTGGATCGCCTGGCCGAGCCCGGAGAACCCGGTGCCAACGATCACGACCTTGAACCGCTCGGTCATCTGTCGGCCTCCGCTGCTTCGAGGATGCTGCTGCCCAGATGACGTTACCTCAAGTAACAGTTACTTGGAAGTACTCCCTACCTGTCAGTACGCGCCCCGAGCTTCGCGTACCTGGCAGGACACGTTCACCCCTTGGTGGCGGCCCGCCCGCCGTGGCCGGTGACCGCCGACTCGAACGCACCGCGCGCCTCGATGTCGGCCAGCGCGGCCTTGTCCGCCGAAGGTACCCGGCCGCGCGAGCCGATCTCGATGACCGGCGGCAGGAAAGCGCGGAACAGCTTCAGTCCGCCGACCCAGCGCGGCACGTGAATCGTGCGGGCGCGCTTGAGGAGGCCGGCTTCGAGGTCGTCCAGGGCGACGTCCAGCGGGTAGGTCTTCCCGATCAGGCCCGGCATCGACGCGCGGAGCTTGCCGAACACCGGGTGCGCGTCGGCGCTCTCGACCAGGTCGGTGCGGATCCACGTCGGGTGCGCGACGCCGACCTTGACGCCGAGGTGGGCGACCTCGGCGCGGAGGCTGTTCGAAAACGCCTCGACGCCGGCTTTGGCGGCGGCGTAGTTGGCCATGCCCGGCGCGTGGGTGATCGCGGCGAGGGACGAGATCGCCAGCAGGTAGCCCCGGCGCTCGATGACGTGCGGGAGCGTGACGCGGAAGGTGCGCCAGACGCCGAGCAGGTCGACCTCGATGACCTTTTCGAACGCGGCCCGGTCGACCGAGCGGACGAAGCCCGCGGTCGCGATGCCGGCGTTCGCGATGACGACGTCGATCCCGCCGAAGTGCTCGACGACGCCGGTGACCGCGTGCTCGAGCGCGTCCCAGCTCGTGACGTCGGCTTCCCAGGCGCGCGCGTTCGGTCCGATCCGGTCGGCGACCTTCCGCTGCTCCTCGGCTTCGAGTCCGACGAGGGCGACCTTCGCGCCGCGTGCGGCGAGCCGTTCGGCCAGCCCGGCGCCGATGCCGCGGGCGGCGCCGGTGATCAGCACGACCTTGCCGTCGACGTTCTTGGTGTTCCTGAGCAGCGAAAACGGGTGGGCCACGGTGTCCTCCCGGACGTCTAACGTCGCTTTCGGGGAGGACCGTACCTCAACTTACCCGCAGTAAGCTACTGGAAAGTAAGTTCGGTCGGGCGGGAGGAAAACCGGGTTCTCGCGCGTTGGAGTGTTCCATGGCAATCGAACTGGGCAAGCTCGGTATCTGGCGGTACTACGGAAACGTCGACGCGAAGTTCGCGGCGGAGGCGGAGAAGCTCGGCTACGGCGCGATCTGGCTGGGCGGCTCCCCCAGCGGCGACCTCGCGTTCGTCGACGATCTGCTCGCCGCGACGGACTCGCTGGTCATCGCGACCGGCATCGTGAACATCTGGCAGGACGAAGCCGCTTCGATCGCGAAGGTGTACGAGCGGATCGCCGGGAAGTACCCGGACCGCTTCCTCCTCGGCGTCGGCGCGGGCCACCGCGAGGCGACCACGGAGTACAAGAAGCCGTACGCGGCGCTGGTCGACTACCTCGACAGCCTGGACGCGGCGGGAGTGCCCGTCGAAGGCCGCGCGCTGGCCGCCCTCGGCCCGAAGGTGGTCAAGCTCGCCGGGGACCGCACCGCCGGCGCACACCCGTACCTCGTCACGCCGCAGCACACCCGCGAGGCCCGCGAAATCCTGGGCGAGGGCAAGCTGCTGGCCCCGGAGCACAAGGTCGTCGTCGAGACCGACATCGAGAAGGCGCGCGCGATCGGCCGCGCCACGGTCAAGTACTACCTCGGGCTCTCGAACTACGTCGCCAACCTGCGGAAACTCGGCTTCACGGACGAGGACGTCGAAGGCGAGGGCAGTGACCGCCTGATCGATGCGCTGGCCCTGCGCGGCGACGTGGAAACGGTCGCCCAGGGCCTCCGCGCCCACTTCGAAGCGGGCGCGGACCACGTCAACATCCAGGTGCTGAACGAGGACCCGTGGCCGGCGTACCGCGCGCTGGCCGCGGCGCTGCGCTGAGCGGGTGATCCCGCCCGGTCGCCGGTTCCGCCGGTGGCCGGGCGTGCCGCGTTCTGAACCGATTCCACGTGCGCGGAAGTTTCTGCGCGGGGACCGGTGTGCGGCGGCGGCACACCTCGTACGATGCGGTCGGGACCCACCCTGTGCCAAGGAGGAGTAACGATGCCCATCGCCACCCCCGAGGTCTACGCGGAGATGCTCGACCGGGCCAAGGCGAACGAGTTCGCCTACCCGGCCATCAACGTGACCTCGTCCGAGACCGTGAACGCCGCCATCCGCGGCTTCGCCGAGGCGGAGAGCGACGGGATCATCCAGTTCTCCACCGGCGGCGCGGAGTTCGCGTCGGGCCAGAAGGTCAAGGACATGGTGACCGGCGCGACGGCGCTCGCGGAGTTCGCCCAAGTTGTGGCCGCGAAGTACGACGTGAACGTCGCGCTGCACACCGACCACTGCCCGAAGGACAAGCTGGACGGCTTCGTCCGCCCGCTGATCGAGATCTCGGCGGAGCGCGTCAAGAACGGCCAGAACCCGCTGTTCCAGTCCCACATGTGGGACGGCTCGGCGATCGACCTCGACGAGAACCTGGAGATCGCCGCGGAGCTGCTGGCCCAGACGGCGGCCGCGAAGATCATCCTCGAGGTCGAGATCGGCGTCGTCGGCGGCGAAGAGGACGGCGTCGAAGCCGAAATCAACGAGAAGCTGTACACCGCCGAGGGCGACTTCCTGAAGACGATCGACGCGCTCGGCGCCGGCGAGAAGGGCCGCTACCTGCTGGCGGCGACGTTCGGCAACGTGCACGGCGTGTACAAGCCGGGCAACGTGAAGCTGCGCCCGGACGTGCTGAAGGGCGGCCAGGAAGCGGCGTCGAAGAAGCTCGGCCTGGACGCGGGTTCGAAGCCGTTCGAGCTGGTCTTCCACGGCGGTTCGGGCTCGCTGCCGGAGGAGATCCGCGAGGCGGTGTCGTACGGCGTGGTGAAGATGAACGTCGACACGGACACGCAGTACGCGTTCACTCGCCCGATCGTGGACCACTTCTTCAAGAACTACGACGGAGTGCTGAAGATCGACGGCGAGGTCGGCAACAAGAAGGTCTACGACCCGCGGTCGTACCTCAAGGCCGCGGAGGCCGGGATGGCCCAGCGCGTGGTCGAGGCCTGCCAGGCCCTCGGCTCGGCTGGCACGAAGCTCAAGTAAGACGCGCACGAAGGGCGGCACTTTCACGTGAAAGTGCCGCCCTTCGTCGTGTTCAGACCTCGACGACTTCGAGCAGGCTCTCGAGGCCCTTGAAGTCCTTCGTATTGCGGGTGTACAGCGGCAAGTTCCGTGACGACGCGATCGCCGCGATCATCAAGTCCATTTTGCGCGGCCGAGGATCGCGCTTTGCCGCCACGGTGAGCGCTGCCAATGAGCCGAACCGTGTGGAGGCATCGGTGTCGAACGGAAGCGCCACGTAGTCCACCATCGCCGCTGCGAGGTCTTCCGTGCGCGCAGCCTTGGTGACTGGATCCTTCGCCAACGCGACGCCTTGGTGGAGTTCGGCCATCGTGACTGTCGTGATCTGGTGGACAACCGGCAGCTTCTCCGGATTCAGGTCGACGAGGTCGAGGTAGACGCAGGTGTCGAGCACGCCCAGTTCGTGCCGTTCAGCCACGAGACCGTTCCCATGGGTTGTCGTCATCGGTCAGGCGGTCCTCGCCGAAGAACTCGTCTGCCTCACGGCGCAGCTCTGCGGCGTCCACGCGAGGTAGCCGCCTGCGCCGGGCAATTATTTCCTCGGTGGTGAGCTGGCGTCGCTGGGTCAGTGGTCGCAGCTCGGCGATCTCCACGCCGTTGCGGGTGACGTGGAAGGTCTCGCCGGCTTCGACGGCGTCCATGACCGCGGCAGAGCTGTTGCGAAACTCCCGTTGGCTGATGATCTTCACAACACAAGTGTAGCACCGTGTGCTACGCCGAGACCTGCCGTGCCGTCCAACGACGTGACACCGGACCAGCCGCCGCCCACAGGACGAACAGCCCGGCCAGCGCCACCGCCGCCGTCCAGTACGCCACCGGCGGGGCCGACTCCGTGTGCGCGTCACCCAGCACCCACGGCCGGAACTGCGACTGCAGCCACAGCGCGCCGTACCCGAACGCCGTCACGAGCAGGGCGCCGACGCCCGCCGTGAGGACTCCGTGGCCCCGGCCGATCACGAACGCCAGGTCGACCGCGAGGCCCACCGCCAGCAGGTAGAACGGGATCGTCGACGCCGGGAAACCCAGCCCGACCAGCAGCGGCCACATCACCGAGCGGTAGGCGACGTACGCCAGCGCCACCAGTGAAGCCGACCAGCGGCGGCCCAGCGTCTGCCGGGCCAGCGCCAGGATCAGCGCCATCACGCCGATGCCCCACAGCGGGTACACCCACTCCGGGATCGGCATCGTGAAGTGCAGGACCGCGGTCCGGTCGACCGGGTGCCCGATCTGGCCGGCCGCGAAGTCCAGCAGCGACGGCTCCGCCTCCGGCGTCCCGCGCTCCCACGCCCGCAGGCCGAGGATGCCGTACTCCTGCTGGCCGTTCGGGAAGAACGTGTTCTCGAGGAAGAACGCCCACAGCGCGAGCAGCACGCCCGTCCGGAAGCGGCCCCGCGGGGAAAGCCGCAGCCAGCCCAGCAGGACGCCCGCCTGCATGATGCCCGTGCCCAGGTAGAGCATCATGTGGGACGGGCTCCACGCGGTCAGGTCGAGGCCGTTGACGCGGTGGTTGATGACGTCCAGCGGCGCCGCCACCAGGAACATCAGCAGACCGATCTGCATCAGCCTCAGCGACGTCTTGTCGGCGCCAAGGCCGGTGTAGCTGTGGATCGCCACCAGCACCACGATGATCACCGTGCCGACGGTGTTGATCAGGTGCGGCGGCGCCAGGTCGTCGCGCAGCCACATGAAGTGCCACGACATGTCCCAGGACGAGCCGACCAGCTTGAACGCGAACGCCGCCAGCCACATCCCGTAGCAGAACCGCAGCACCCAGTCCGGCGTCGGCTGCCCGGGGGCGCCGCGGTGCCAGTGCCGCGTGAAGAACAGCCGCGTCTTGCCGATCGGGCTGCGCGGGATCACGTCCTCCGGGACGTCGACTGCCTTGGCCATGCCCGACATCATGGCCGGTGTTGGTCACGAGTGGGCCAAGACCGTGGCGAAAGACGCCAAAATCCGGGTTCACCCCTACGGGTCACGGATTTGCCTCAGGCCGGGGACCGTTGGCAGGGTGTGCCGCCATGATGCCGAAACGAGTTGTCGCGGGCGTGCTGATCGCCGCGTTGCTGCTGGCCGGCGGCGGGGTTCTCGGGAGCCTGTTCTTCTGATTCGCGGGCGTGGGCAGAATGGGCGTCATGACCCACAACCTGCTCGGCCCCGAGCCGACGCTGCTGCCCGAGCACACCACCGCCCAGGCCGCGCTCGACGCCGGGAACGACCCGGCGGCCGTCGCCGCCGAACACCCCGACTACAGCGAAGCGTGGGCTTCGCTGGCCGAGAAGGCCCTGGACGCGGGTGAGACCGTCGCCGCGTACGCGTACGCCCGCACCGGTTACCACCGGGGTCTCGACCAGCTGCGCCGCGCGGGCTGGAAGGGCTTCGGCCCGGTGCCGTGGACGCACCGCCCGAACCAGGGGTTCCTGCGCGCCCTCGCCGTGCTCGGCAAGGCCGCCGGGAAGATCGGCGAGGCCGAGGAGTACGAGCGCTGCAAGACCTTCCTCGCCGACTCCGACCCCGCCGCGTCCGAGGCCACCGGCCTGAAGTGACCCAAGTCCGTGAATGTCGGGCGGATTCACGCGGTGGTTGCAACACCTGTTGTTTGTTGATCCAACAGTAGCGCGGTGAGGGCCTCGGCTGGTGTCCGCCAGCCGAGGGTCTCC